>CAILUH010000141.1 GCA_903837335.1 uncultured beta proteobacterium
CTAGATCAACCTCGACTCGATTCCTTAATTTGATAATTCAGAAGAGTTATTCAATTGCGTGAAGTGCGAGTTAACAAGGGAGAGACCATGGGCGCTGCCGGGGATAAAAGTCAGACATCATTTAATTACAAAATAGTACGGCAATTTGCCTTGGTTACTGTTTTGTGGGGCATTGTGGGAATGTTAGTAGGGGTTTTAATTGCTGCTCAGCTAATCTGGCCCGAGATCACTTTCAATATTCCTTGGCTTAGTTACGGCCGCTTACGTCCCTTACACACCAATGCGGTGATTTTTGCTTTTGGTGGCTGTGCGCTATTTGCAACCTCATACTATATTGTTCAGCGCACCTGTCAAACCCGCTTATTTTGCGATCAGTTAGCAGCATTCACCTTCTGGGGTTGGCAGTTAGTCATCGTTGCCGCTGCAGTTACCTTGCCCCTGGGCATTACTACCTCGAAAGAATACGCTGAGCTGGAATGGCCAATCGATATTTTAATTACCTTGGTCTGGGTTGCGTATGCGATAGTATTTTTTGGCACTCTGATGAAGCGCAAAACAAAACATATTTATGTTTCTAATTGGTTCTTTGGCGCCTTTATTTTGACGATTGCGATTTTACATATTGTCAATAATATTGAGATGCCAGCAAGCTTATGGAAGTCGTATTCGGCGTACTCTGGTGCTCAGGATGCAATGATTCAATGGTGGTATGGCCACAATGCGGTGGGTTTCTTTTTAACCACCAGCTTTTTAGGCATGATGTATTACTTTATTCCTAAAGCCGCTGAGCGCCCTATTTATTCTTATCGTTTATCAATAGTTCACTTCTGGGCTTTGAACTTTACGTATATGTGGGCTGGACCACATCATCTACAAAATACCTCTTTACCCGATTGGACGCAATCATTAGGTACGGTGTTCTCATTAATTTTACTAGCGCCATCGTGGGGCGGCATGATTAACGGCATCATGACTTTGTCGGGCGCATGGCACAAATTACGGAGTGATCCCATTCTCAAGTTTTTGGTTGTTTCTTTATCTTTTTATGGCATGTCGACTTTTGAAGGCTCGATGATGTCAATTAAAACTGTTAATGCTTTATCGCACTACACCGACTGGACGATTGGCCATGTGCATTCTGGCGCCTTGGGCTGGGTTGGCATGATTAGTATCGGGTCTTTGTATTACATGATTCCCCGCCTTGTCGGACAAAAAGACATGTATAGCGTGAAGTTAATTGATTTACATTTCTGGATTGCCACGACAGGCGTAGTAATTTACATCGCAGCGATGTGGATTGCGGGAGTGATGCAAGGGTTGATGTGGCGGGCATTTGAACCGGATGGCACCTTAACCTATAGCTTTGTAGAAAGTGTCAAAGCCACTTATCCCTTTTATGTCATTCGTTTAATTGGCGGTATTTGTTATTTAAGCGGCATGCTACTAATGGCTTACAACGTCTTTAAGACGGTGTATCGCAAGCCTTGTGTCGATGCGATTATCCCCACGGCCATTCAATTAGCCCACTAAGGAGGCGAGAATGTCAGAAAAGCATCCATTTTTTTCGCACGCCACATTAGAGCGTAATGTGGGTTGGTTAATTGTCGCCACGATTTTGGCAGTTGCTGTGGCGGGCTTGGTGCAGATTGTGCCCTTGTATTTTCAGCATTCCACTACCACTCCTAGCCCAGGTATTAAGCCATTTCCGCCCCTCAATTTGGCAGGTCGAGATATTTTTCAGCGTGAGGGATGCTCGAATTGCCATTCTCAGCAAATTCGCTTATTACGTTCTGAAACTGAACGCTATGGCCCCTATTCTTTAGCGGGCGAATCGGTTTACGATCATCCCTTCTTATGGGGAAGTAAGCGTACAGGCCCAGATTTAGCTCGGGTTGGCGGTCGTTACTCTGATGATTGGCATCGCATCCATTTACGCAATCCCCGTGCAGTTGTACCTGAATCCAATATGCCAGCCTATCCATGGCTAGAAAACGCCCCTGCAGATGCTGATTCAATTCAATCTCACTTAATTGCACTGCGTCGAGTAGGCGTTCCTTATACCGATGAACAAATTGCTAATGCACCACAAGATTTGGCCGGTAAAACTGAAGAGGATGCCTTAATTGCGTATTTGCAAGGTCTTGGCATTAATCGGCGCGCTATTCCGTTAACCAAAACAACTGCAAATAATTAATTGGGAAAGGCGTCAACATGGAACAAATTTTCCCCTATGTATCAGCTGCAACTAATCTCATCGGCATCCTATTTTTCTTAGGGATTGTTTGGTGGGCCTATTCCTCAAAACGTAAAAAAGCGAATGAAGCATCAGCTGAGCTGCCGTTCGATCTTCCCGACGAATATCGCAAGGACTAATCATGAGTGATTTTTTAAGTGTTGGTTGGAGTATTTACATTGCCTCGATTACGATTATCGGTATCGTCTGGTGTATTTGGTTACTTTTTTCTCAGCGTAAGGTCAAGGTTAAGTACAACGCTGACGGTTCCATAGCTGATACTGGACATGTGTGGGATGGTGATTTACGCGAGTTAAATAATCCTCTGCCACGGTGGTGGATGTGGATGTTTTTATTGTCATGCATTTTTGGTTTAATTTATTTAGTGCTCTATCCAGGGCTGGGTTCGATGCCCGGCATGTTGGGATACACCACAATGAGCGCGCATCAAGAAGCAGTCATTGAGGCAAATAAAGATGTGCAACCCCTCTACACAAAATACATGGCTATGGACATCGCCCAAGTTGCCGCTGATCCAAAGGCACACGAGGTTGGCCAGCGTTTATTTTTAAATTATTGTTCCCAATGCCATGGTTCTGATGCAGGGGGCGCTAAGGGTTTCCCAAGTTTGACCGATAGCGATTGGCTTTATGGCGGCAGCCCAGAGGCAATTAAAACGAGTATTCAGCAAGGTCGCGCAGGGGTGATGCCACCCTACGCATATTTAGGTGCTGCAAAAATTCAAGACTTGGCAAATTACGTGCGTAGTTTTTCTGGTTTACCTGTAGATACTACTAAAGCCAATTTAGGCGCTCAAGTATTCGCTGAAAATTGTGTTGCTTGTCATGGTGCTGATGGAAAGGGTAAACAATTATTAGGGGCGCCTAATTTAACGGATAAAACATGGTTATATGGCAGCTCACAGGCCACTATTGAAGAGACTTTAACTAAGGGTCGCAATGCCTTAATGCCCGCTCAAGAAAATAATCTCACACCCGAAAAAATTCATTTATTAACTGCATATGTATGGGGTCTCTCTAACCTTAAATTAGATTCTAATAAGTAGCAGTGTCAACTTCATCACCGCCTCGAAAGGCTATACCGATTGAAATCGTAGAAGAATCGCTTTACGAAATCAGGCAAAAAATCTACGCTAGATCAGTCTCCGGCATATTTGCACGGTGGCGGATTTATTTTGTTTTTTTGACGCAGATCCTTTTCTATGGTTTACCGTGGATAAATTGGAATGATCGCCAAGCTGTTCTATTTGATTTAATTCAACGTAAGTTTTATATCTTTGGTTTAGTTTTGTGGCCCCAAGACGTTATTTACTTAACGCTTTTACTGATTCTTTCAGCCTTAGCGCTATTTCTTTTTACTGCCGTAGCCGGACGATTATTTTGTGGCTACGCATGCCCACAAACGGTCTATACCGAAATTTTTATGTGGATCGAGCGCCAAGTTGAGGGCGATCGCTTTGCGCGGATTCGCTTGGATGGTGAAGAATGGCCTTGGAGTTTTCATAAATGGCGCTTAAAGGCGCTAAAGCACAGCCTCTGGTTAATCGTAGCCTTCTTAACAGGTTTTACCTTTATTGGCTATTTCACGCCGATCCATCAACTTAGTGGCGCTATTCTCACGCTTGCTTTGGGCCCATGGCAAGCATTCTGGCTATTTTTTTACAGCTTTGCCACTTGGGGAAACGCAGGCTTTATGCGCGAACAGGTTTGCAAGCACATGTGCCCCTATGCACGCTTTCAAAGTGTAATGGTCGATCAAGATACTTTTGTGGTGACCTACGATAAATTGCGTGGTGAACCTCGAGGTAGCCGACATAAAACGACCGATATCTTAGCCAAGGGCTTAGGAGACTGTGTCGACTGTAGTATTTGTGTGCAAGTGTGCCCAACTGGAATTGATATTCGC
>CAILUH010000142.1 GCA_903837335.1 uncultured beta proteobacterium
ACTGAGCGGCGATCATCTTTCAAGCCAAACAATTCAACTTCGCCGACATTTTCAAACTGGAGTAATTGCTTTTTAAGCGACTTTAAGCCCTCACGTGTAATTAAACCCTCCGGATGATTCGCATCGCCAGTTAAGTTATTTGCCATGATTAAATCAGCCAAGGCTCGTGCGGTTCCTGAAGAGCCTACTGCCTGACGCCACCCTGTTTTTAAAAAGGCGCCAGAGATAACCTGAATTTCCCGTTGGGCCGCTAACTCAGCCTCTTTAAAAGCATGGGCGTCGATTGCGCCTTTGGGAAAAAATTGCATGCTGTGCGATACACAGCCAATGTATAGGCTTTCTAATAACTGCGGCTCGTACCCAGTGCCAATGATGAATTCGGTTGAGCCCCCACCAATATCAACCACCAAGCGATTGCCCTGCACAGCTGAAGCTTCATGTGAGGCGCCAATATAGATTAAGCGCGCCTCCTCAACCCCGGCAATAACCTCAATGGGAAAACCCAAAGCCTGCTCTGCATCGGCAATAAAGTTCGCAGAATTACGTGCCACCCGTAAGGTATTGGTCGCTACTGCCCTTACTTTACTGGGATCAAACCCGCGCAAGCGCTCACCAAATCGATAAATAGCAGTTAGGCCGCGCTGGTAAGCATCATGACCTAATAATTTATTTTCGGTTAAACCTGCAGCTAACTTAACCGATTCACGCAGAGTATCAATCGGCCTTAATTGGGTGCCCGAAGACGTGTTAATCGCTTGGGCAACTAACATGCGAAAGCTATTCGAGCCTAAATCAACTGCAGCAATTAGGTTTGAGCCCAGCGGGGATGAAATATTAGGAGAAGTGGGCAAATGAGCGAAACCAGTGAAAAATAAGAGATAAGCTTATATTATGAAATAAAAGTAACATATTAATGAAATATAACCAAAAAATATGGTGACCCCTCTTCTCAACCGTGAAATCGGTATTCTGGAATTCAATTCGCGGGTCTTATCGCAGGCGGAAGATCCCCAAAACCCCCTTTTGGAGCGCTTACGATTTTTAAGTATCGTCTCTAACAATTTGGATGAGTTTTTTGAAGTACGGGTTTCGGGACTTAAAGAACAGCTATTGAGTCAGCCTCTCAAGCTTGAACCGGACGGCCTCACGATTCATGATTGCTACCAACGGGTGGCGGAATATTCCCACCAACTCGTCGCGCGCCAATATGAGATTTATCAAAAAGTTATTATTCCTCAGTTGGCAACTGCGGGTATTCGTTTTTTAAGGGGCGAAGATTGGTCAGTGCAGCAACGTCGTTGGGCTTTAGAATTTTTTCGTACTGAAATACTACCGCTCTTAACACCGATAGCCTTAGATCCTGCTCATCCATTCCCAAGAGTCGGCAATAAAAGTTTAAATTTTATTGTTTCTCTAGCTGGTAAAGATGCTTTTGGGCGTGAAGCCAATTTAGCCGTAGTGCAAGCGCCACGCGCTTTACCGCGAGTGATTCAAATTCCCAAACGAATTTCTGACTGTGAGTATTCTTTTGTCTTGCTCTCTTCCTTAGTGCAATCGTTTGTGGCCGAACTTTTTCCTGGTTTAGATATTTTGCAAGCCCATGCTTTTCGAGTCACGCGAAATTCTGAATTATTTGTATCTGACGATGAGGCCACTGATTTACGTGAGGCCTTGCAGGGCGAATTGCCAACGCGACATTTAGGCGATGCAGTAAGGCTAGAAGTATCGGCAGATACCCCTAATGACTTATTAGAATTCCTGCGCCTCTCAACCCAATTAGAGGCAACGGATTGTTATCGTGTAAATGGTCCTGTAAATTTAGTGCGCCTATCGCAAATACCCGATTTTATTGATCGCCCCAATTTGAAATTTCCTCTTTATCAGCCCGCTGTCTTAAAAACCATTCCTGATGAAACGCTCTTTCAAAAAATTCAACGGGGCGATATTTTGTTGCATCATCCTTACGAAAGTTTTGAGCCTGTTCTGCAGTTGCTGCGCGAAGCCGCGCAAGACCCCGATGTATTAGCGATTAAACAAACGGTTTATCGCACCGGTGATGAATCGCCTGTAATGGAGGCCTTAATGGAGGCGGCTCGCAATGGGAAAGAGGTAACAGTAGTGCTAGAGCTATTAGCGCGCTTTGATGAGCAAACCAATATTAATTGGGCATCTAAACTAGAGTCGGTTGGAGCGCATGTTGTTTACGGCGTGGTAGGCCATAAATGCCATGCAAAAATGCTCTTAATCGTGCGCCGGGAAATCATACCCACTGCAAATTCAAGTTCTAGTAAAGCAGCACCAAAATACACTTTACAAAGGTATGCGCATTTGGGCACGGGCAACTATCATCCCCGTACGGCAAAACTCTATACCGACTTCGGCCTCATGACTTGCGACCCTGATATGACGAGTGATGTCCATCAACTCTTTCAGCAGCTAACCGGTACTGGCTTGCAATCAAAAACGAAAGACCTGCTTGAAGCTCCATTTACCCTCTTAAGTGAACTTATTAAGCTGATTCGCGCTGAAGCACGCGCGGCACGGTTGGGAAAAAAAGCCCTTGTCATTGCAAAAATGAATGCCCTATTAGAGCCTACTATCATTGAAGAGCTTTATAAAGCATCGCAAGCTGGCGTCAAGATAGAACTCATTGTGCGTGGTGTATGTGCTCTTAAGCCTGGCGTAAAAGGCTTATCGGATAATATTCAAGTGCGCTCGATTATTGGCCGATTTTTAGAGCATCACCGTATTTATTATTTTTATAACGGTGAAAATGAATTGGTCTATTTATCGAGTGCCGATTGGATGGAACGCAATCTTTTACGGCGCGTTGAGGTGGCTTTCCCGATTAAAAATCCCGCTTTAAAACAAAAAGTCATTCAAGAAGGCTTAAAAGTACTCCTGGCCGACAATGCTTCTGCCTGGCGCATGCACTTTGATGGCAGTTACCAGCAACTGCAAACTAAGGCCAAGCAAAAGCCGATTATTGGTCAAAATGTCCTGATGGACCAGTTTTCCCGTTCCTAGCCTGTCATATTTGGAGGTTAGAATATAAATATATGGATTCGTTGCGTCCTGAACATCATGAATTCGAGCTAAAACTCGTCTTCCCAGCCGAAAAATTACCGGCAATTGAAAAATTTCTCATTGGTAAAGGCGGGCTTAAGCGCCAGCGCCTACAAGCGGCTTACATCGATACTCCCGACTTTCGTTTGGCCCGCGCTGGCATTGCCCTACGCTTGCGCAAAGAAGGTCGTCAATGGGTGCAGACCCTCAAAACCGGTACTTCAAGCAGCTTTGATCGGCTTGAGCATGAGATAGCTGTTCCTCATCGTGGGGCTGGTATTCCAGCCTGGTCACTGGCTGCCCATGCTGACCACCCCGCTGGGGCCATACTCATGAAAGCGCTTATTAATACCTCGGCTGAAGCTTTAGCTGTGCGGTATTCCACTGATATCTGGCGCCGTAAGGCCCCTATCAAGGCGCGTAATGGCGTGGTGGAATACGCCCTTGATCTTGGTCAAATTAAAGCACTGGACACCCAAGGCAAAGAGAAAACGGTTCCCGTGATGGAGCTTGAAATTGAACTCTTAAGCGGGCGTCGTAGTGCAGTCATTTCCCATGCATTAATGATGGTAAAGCGGTTTGGCGCCTTTATTGACACACGAGGCAAAGCACAACAAGGCTTTACCTTGGCAAATGGCATTCAATCGAGCCCGCCAGTGCGGGCAGAGTTGGCTCATTTTGCCAATTCCAAGCCAAGTGATAGCGAGATTATTACGACCCTTGTACAGTCATGCTTAGCGCAAATTTTGCCTAATTTAAGCGAAATGAATGCAGGCATAAGTCATTACGATGAACACTTACACCAACTTAGAGTGGGCTTAAGGCGTTTTAAATCTGCCTTAAAAATCTTGGCCATGAATCATCTCTATATGACCGAGCCCCAAATTCAATCGCTCAATCAAGTATTTCAATTGCTTGGCACCTATCGAGATAGCAATTTTATTGCCGAAAAATTAAGCCCTGCCCTAAAAGCCTCAAAGGGCCCTGCAATCCAGCTTGAAAGCATGCCACCGCAAGCGCATCCAAGTACATTTCTTCGTGCCAAGCCATTTCAAGAATTGTTATTGGCTATTATCGCCCTCGGCAATCAAGATAAAGAAGTGAGCGTTTCTACTAGCGCCTTAAAAAAGCGGGTTCTAGCTATGCTCGACACCACTTATCGCGATACCAAAAAAAATGCTGCGCAATTCAAAAATATCGACGATATCAAACGCCATCGTTTACGTAAGAAATTAAAATTTTTACGTTACTCACTTGAGTTTTTTGGTGATTTTTGTCAACCCAACAAACGCAGTAAATACTTTAAGGTCATGGGTGCGGCCTTAGAAAGTCTCGGTAACTATAACGATATCTGTGTGGCGATTCATGAATTAGGGCCGAGTGTAGAAAAACATTCACAACATTGGTTTGCCATGGGGTGGTTAAGTGCAGAACAAAATCGGGTACGCGAGCAAAGTAATGAGAACCTTAAGTCACTATATAGCCTGAAAAAAATCTGGTAACTTTTCATTATGCAAGCTTCAGCTTGAAGTGCCGTGAATGATTAAGTGCATTTGGTATACGCTTTAACCGATTAAAAACGCGAGGTACTATGATGGGAATTAAAATAATTCTAAATATGCATCTCAATGAAGCGCACTATGCTTGATGGTGCTATTTTTTTAGAGATATTCCCGCGGCTAGCTCTGGCCTTATTAGCAGGCATAGTGCTAGGCCTCAATCGCTGGCTACTTCATAAAGCAGCGGGAGTGCGGACCCATTCTTTGGTCGCAATTGCAGCTGCTTTAGCAATATTAATTATTGGTGATGATGTCCATGATCAAGCCCAGGCAGTTAGTCGAGTATTGCAGGGCTTACTAACTGGCCTAGGTTTTCTTGGCGCTGGCGTTATTATTCGAGAACCAAGTAACCAAAAGATTAATGGCTTAACGACTGCAGCAAGTCTTTGGGTCTGCGCAATTATTGGCGCCGCTTTTGGCGGTGGCCACTTTATTTTGGGACTCTCCGCCTTGGGTTTTATCATTTTTATCCTCCTTTCTGGCGGCAGCATAGAACATATCGCCCGTAAGATAGTGGGCAATAGCAAAATATCTGAGTCACCTACTACTCCCATTGAAGAAATTAACTCCAAATGAAATCAAGCGCCCCTCAAAAAAATATTAAGCCCAAAAAGTCCGATTATGAAGATGAACTATATTTATTACAAATTGAGCTCGTTAAGCTACAACGTCACTTCATTAAAAATGGCGAGCGCATTCTGGTGATTTTTGAGGGTCGTGATGGTGCAGGCAAAGATGGCAGCATTAAACGCATCATCGAGCATCTTAGCCCAAGAGAAACACGAATTGTTGCACTAGGTAAACCGTCCGACCGAGAAACTAGCGAATGGTACTTCGAACGCTACGTAGCACAGTTACCCAGCAAGGGTGAATTCGCCTTGTTTAATCGTAGTTGGTATAACCGCGCAGGCGTTGAGCATGTCATGGGGTTTTGCACTGAAAAAGAGTATTTGGAATTCATGAAAACGGTCAATGGCTTTGAGGCCATGTTAGTTGGCTCAGGCATGAAGTTAATTAAATACTATTTAGATATTTCTAAAAAAGAGCAGGCTGAGCGTTTGTTAGATCGCGTTAAAGATCCATTGAAACAATGGAAAACGAGTCCAATTGATCAGCAGGCGCAAAAAAAATGGCTAGCCTATAGCAAAGCGCGCGATGCGATGTTGAAAAAAACAAATAATGCGGAAGCACCGTGGACTGTGATTCGGGCGAATGAGAAAAAAATAGCCCGCATCAACTTAATTCAACATCTTTTATCGACCCTAAGCTACCCCAATAAAAATAAGCAGATTTTAAAATTTGACCCTCAAATTGTGGTGCAATGGCCTTGCTCTTCAGCTAAATTACCGTGGCTAGAGCCCTGATGCCTAATTGGGTGAGTTTTCATATCAATGTCATAATTAATGATAAAAATACATAGTTAAATTAATTAAGCGATTTTGTCCCCCTATGAATGCATCAGTATGAATGAATCTGACCTCTATCGCCGTGCGCAAGAAGAGCTCATGGATAGCCTTGATGAAGAGCTTGAAATGGAGATGGAAGATGAGCGGCTCAGCGAAGATCCCCTTACAACGGAAGAACGTGCAGCCCGTACACATTATTTTAAAGAACTAATCCGCTTACAAAGTGAATTAGTCAAGCTCCAAGATTGGGTTGTAGCAAAAAAACTCAAGGTCGTTGTTCTATTCGAGGGTCGTGACGCCGCGGGTAAAGGTGGCGCCATCAAGCGTATCACCCAAAGACTAAATCCTCGCGTATGCCGGGTCGTCGCTTTATCAGCCCCCAGTGAGCGAGAGCGCTCGCAATGGTATTTTCAGCGCTATATCAGTAGTCTTCCTGCGGCTGGAGAAATTGTGCTGTTTGATCGCAGTTGGTATAACCGCGCAGGCGTTGAGAGAGTCATGAGCTTTTGTAACGATGCAGAGTATGAAGAATTTTTCCGCTCAGTACCTGAGTTCGAAAAGATGCTAGTTCGCTCGGGAATTATTCTGATTAAATATTGGTTTTCTATAACCGATGATGAACAGCATTTGCGCTTTATGACGCGTATTCATGATCCATTAAAGCAATGGAAATTGAGCCCCATGGATCTAGAGTCGCGCCGGCGCTGGGAGGCATACACCAAAGCCAAAGAAACCATGATTGAGCGTACCCATATACCAGAAGCACCTTGGTGGATAGTTGCCGGAAATGACAAGAAAAAGGCGCGCCTTAATTGCATCCATCATTTTTTGCAACAAATACCCTATGAAAGCATCGAACATGAGCAAGTGATTTTGCCTCAGCGAGTGCATAACCCAGACTATATTCGTGATCCAATTCCTGAATCAATGTACGTGCCTTCAGTTTACTAAAGTAGGCAAC
>CAILUH010000143.1 GCA_903837335.1 uncultured beta proteobacterium
CGCACGGCGGTTAATATTTCAACCATACTCATCGCCCAGGCCCCATCTCCAGCATAAGCAATTGCGGGGCGGTTAGGCGCGGCGGTTTTAGCGCCCATAATGGTTGGTAGAGCATAACCGCAGTTACCAAAACTCATTGGCGCAAAAAAACTACGTGGCTTTTCAAAGCGTAAATAGCTATTGGCAACAGAATTAATATTCCCGATATCAGTTGAGACCATGACATCCGCAGGCATCGCTTTCTCTAATTCACGCAACACTTCACGTGGATGTAAATATTCTCCACCAGTGGGGGTCTTTTCTTTTTTCTGCTCTTCAATCATGTCAAGACTAAAGACATCTTTCTCATGGGTCCAAGCATCTAATTCCTTTTCCCATGCCGCTTTTTCTGTGGCAATGATTTTTGCCCGTTCAGCTTTGTTAGCATCAGAGACTAAGGTTTTCTTTTCTAAACGCTTGCTTAAGGCAATGGCTGCTGCTTTGGCATCGCCGCAAATACCAACAGAAATTTTCTTCACTAAGCCCAACATCTTATTATCTGCATCGATCTGAATAATCTTGGCATTTTTTGGCCAGTAATCCATGCCATGCTGAGGCAAAGTACCAAAGGGCCCCAAGCGTGAGCCTAAAGCCACCACCACATCAGCCTGAGAAATTAATTTCATTGCCGCTTTAGAGCCTTGGTATCCCAAAGGACCGCACCACAGCGGATGACTGGCGGGGAAGGAGTCATTGTGTAAATAGCTATTCACGACCGGCGCACCAAGGCGCTCAGCCAAGGCTTTGCATTCCTCAACCCCATCTGCCATCACTACGCCACCACCCGAAATAATCACGGGAAACTTTGCATTTGCTAAGAGTTCAGCAGCAGCGTCTAAGCTGGTCTCTCCCCCTGGTCCACGATCTAAGCGATTAGGCTGGGGAATCTCGACTTCAATTTCTCCATAAAAATAATCCCGAGGAATATTGAGTTGCGTAGGACCCATTTCCGACATCGCCCGATCAAAGCAGCGGCCGGTAAATTCAGCCATCCGTTTGGGATTATTCACATGGCCCTGGTATTTCGTAAATTCTTCAAACATCGGTAATTGATTGGCTTCTTGAAAGCCCCCTAAACCCATGCCCATCGTGCCAGTCTCAGGGGTAATAATCACTACTGGGCTATGTGCCCAATAAGCCGCAGCGATTGCCGTAACGCAATTACTAATTCCTGGGCCATTTTGGCCAATAACCACGCCATGTCTGCCACTTACCCGTGCATAACCATCTGCCATGTGCGCAGCGCCCTGCTCATGGACCACAGGTATTAAACGAATGCCAGCTGGAGCAAAAATATCCATCGCATCCATAAAAGCAGAGCCCATGATGCCGAAAATATCCTTGACATCATTAGCAGCCATCGTCTCAACAAAGGCTTCTGAGGGGGTCATTTTGTGGGGTCCATTACTTAAATTCGGGGTCGTTTTAGACATGGGATCGGTTTCCTATTCGATTAAATGGAACAATTTGTTCTATAATTTTGATAATAATCAAGGATTTTAGCTTAAGTCAAGCTGATAAACCATTATATGGAATATATTCAGGCAGATATTTGAATCGATTCAATTCCAACCCTTTGGAGAAAGAAGCATGCCCAGCCCCACTGTTTTAGCGGATTTAAGTCAACTGCAACCTGATCGCCAAATAGCCATCAAAGAGGCCTTTCCAGAATGTGCTTTTGCAGCTAATTTTGCGGTGCCTGCCTTTAGCCAAGCTAGTGAATTCGTGCCCGCAATTGATCCGGCCTACTGCCTCAATGCAGATGTCACCCTCGCCGTCTTGGCGGGTTTTGCTTTTAATCGACGGGTTTTATTGCAGGGCATGCATGGCACAGGGAAATCGACTCACATTGAGCAAATTGCTGCGCGCCTGAATTGGCCCTGTCTACGAATAAATCTCGATGGTCAAATTAACCGCATGGATTTAATTGGCAAAGATACGATTATTCTTCGCGACGGCAAACAAGTGACTGAGTTTCAAGAAGGTCTCATTCCTTGGTCCTTGCAACGCCCTATCGCCTTGGTGCTGGATGAATATGATGCGGGGCAGCCCGACGTCATGTTTGTGATTCAGCGCATGCTTGAACGCGAAGGTCGACTGACTTTATTAGATCAAAATCGCGTCATTGAGCCCCATACTGCATTTCGTATTTTTGCGACGAGCAATACAGTTGGGTTAGGTAATTGGAATGGTTTATATCAAGGCACGCAATTACTTAACCATGGGCAAATGGACCGCTGGGATATTGTGGCGGCCCTTAACTATCTGTCACCAGCCCAAGAAATCGAGATCGTATTAGCACGGGTACCTGAAATGGGCGTCGAGGCTGCAACGCATTTAATTCAATCGATGGTGGAGCTTGCCAATTTAACGCGTCAAGGGTTTGCGGCGGGTGATTTATCAACGCTGATGTCAACGCGCACGTTAATTACTTGGGCAGAAAACTGGCGCATCTTTAATAATTTAGCGCTCGCCTTTCGTTTAGCTTTTTTAAATAAGTGCGAAGCTGAAGAACAAGCTTTAGTTGCGGAGTTTTACCAACGTTGTTTTGATACAGAACTCAATGGCTAATCAGCCCCTTTTAAAACTGCATTCAATCCTCTAGTTGGCGCTGTGCAAAACCAATCCCATCATGATTTTCAGCTCCAAGAACACTATGGCGCTGTCTTACGTTCATTGTCGGGTGACTTCACTGTAGCAATTCGTGATTGGCAACTCCATCAAGCCGCTCGGTCTTATGAGCAGCTTGCCCCCCATCTTCACTTGGCGAACCGCGAGCAAGCTTGGTTTGAGCCTCGAGCAATGCTCGATGGTTTAGCTGTGCGGATTCGCTATTCTGATCAAGCCCTGCACCAAAAACTGAGCCCACCAGACCAATTGGGGTCTTTTATTTTTGAAGTACTAGAGCAAATTCGCGTTGAAAGTATTTGCCCCCCAGCGTTAATTGGGAGTAAAAAAAATCTGCGGCAACAATTTATCGCTTGGCTCACCCAATTTATGGCCGCAGGTCAAGTTGAAAGTAGCATCGGTCTACTCCTCTTAGCTATTTTTTGTATGACTTGGATGCGCCTCAATCATCAAGAGCTGCCACAAGCTATGCAAGACACTGTTGAAGCAACGCGTGCTGGGCTTGCAAATGAAACAGGGCCCATTCTTCAACAACTTAAACTCTTGCAAACACAACAAGAACAATATGCGCAGCAGGCCTTACTACTCATTCAATTAGTAGGTGAGCTAGTACATGCCGAGTATCAAAGTCAACCCAGTTTGCGCTCTAAACGCAAACAGATTAATTCACCAGGCCTATTAATTGATTGGATTCCTCCGCATCAACCCCCAATTGCCCTACCAAAAAAACCACGTAACTCAGTAAGCCGCCAAACACAGCAGCTTGAGAATTCGGCAGCGCTGACACGCTATCCTATTTTTAATGCGAGCTATGACCAGGAAATAAAAGCGCAAACAACGATAAGAGCAGCGCAATTGCAAAATTTTCGCAGCGAAATCGATCAATGCATTCATGATTGGCAAATTCCTTGGGGGAAATTCATTCGGCTTTATACCAAGCTACTAGCTCAGCCCCATCTAAGCCAATGGCAAAACACAGAAAGTGAAGGCCTTCTAGATCGTCGCTATCTCAATCGACTCATAACCGCACCACATCAGCAAGCAATTCAAAAAAAGCGCATCACCAAGCCACTAGCTCGCACCCAAATTACTTTTTTATTAGATTGCTCAGGCTCAATGAAAGAGCATCGCCTCGAGCTAGCTAGTTTTGTTGATGTGATGGTGCGCATTTTAGAAGGCGTCGGTGTAACAACAGAAGTCTTGGGCTATAGCACGCTTGCATGGCAAGGTGGTAGACCTTTTAAAGAATGGCAAAAGTCGGGGAGTTGCGACAACCCAGGGCGACTCAATGAGCGAGCCCATTGGATTTTTAAAGATCATCAAACCAGTTGGCGTAGAGCCCGTTTAGGTATGGCCGCATTACTAAAACCCGATCTCTATCGAGAGAGCTTAGACGGCGAAGCGTTACTTTGGGCGGCCCAGCGCTTAACTCAAACCAATCAAGATGGACATGATAAAAAAATTATTCTGCTCTCGGATGGCTGTCCAATGGATCGGGCCACACTCCAAGCAAATGGTGAGGCATTTTTACTAGACCACCTACTTCATGTCTTAGAGTGGACTAAGCACACTGATATTCAAGTATGGGGTTGTGGGGTCGGCGAAGAAATGCGTAGCGCATTTAAAAGGCGCTTAAGTTGGGAATTGAGTACTAATAAAAGTACTGCCCCTCCCTCAGCTGCGCTGGTTGTTAATGCAATTAGTAATTGGGCCCAGGAATTAGCCGGACAAGCTAGTCAAAAAATCTCAAACTACTAGCTCATTAAAGTATTCATGCTGAGCTGTGTTTAAGGTTGAAACACGCCATTCAATCGGCTCATCTTGAAGATTAAAGGCAATCCGGCGAATCGTTATGACGGGTGATTGGGGTTTTAAGTCTAGCCAACTGGCAAATTGTTTGCCAGCTAAACCAGCCCGCAGGCGTTCGCGCGTTCGCGCTACAGACTGACCATACTTCACTTGATATAACTGATAAATACTCCCCTGCCGATTTTCAAAATTACTTCGCGTTAAATTTTTAAAGCGTTTTTTTTCTAACGTAATTTGATCAATCATGACACATTGTTTTTCTAGATAAAGCCGATTAACAATACGCCAAACAGGAGTACCCTCTTTAATCTCAAGTTTAAAGGCCTCTTCGCGATTCGCAAGAGCACTACTTAATGAAGTTAACTCAACTTGAGGCGTAATTTTTTTATCGACATCATGCTTAACAACATGAAAGAAGTAATACATTTGGCGTTTTGAGTCGTGCTCTGCTTGAAAGGTACCTTTACCTTGGCGCCTGATCACAATTCCTTCAGCCACCAGCTCATCGACGGCCTTACGCAAAGTACCAATCGACACGTTGAACTCATGTGATAAATCTTTTTCAGCCGGTAAAGCTTGACCAATTGGAAAGCGACCCCTGACCAAATCAGCGGTGATTTTTTGCTTCACCTCTTGATAAGCGGTCAGGGATTTCATACGCTTACTACTTAAGCAGATTCATACAAACGCGTCATTACGAATTCGCGGTGACCTAAAATTTCAGCCGCGGTTAATTCGCCATTGGCAGTTCTCATCAGGGCATCTAATAATTTGTCGCCCGCTGAATCTAAAGTTTCTTCACGGCGCAAAATACCCGACACGTCTACGTCAATATGCTCTGACATCGTACGCACTGTCATCGGATTAGCACAAAGTTTAATCACTGGCAAAATGGGGTTGCCAATCACATTCCCTTGGCCTGTTGGAAACAAGTGGGCTGCAAAACCAGAGGCTGCACACAAAGTCACCATTTCGGCGGCTGCTGAAGAGGAGTCCATAAAATGCAAGCCCTTCATAGCTGGAACTTCGGCCTTATCCAAGACGCCATCAACGATGCATTTCTTGCCGATTTTCTGAATGTTGCCTAAGGCTTTTTCTTCAATCGTCGTTAAACCGCCAGCAATATTTCCTTTGGTTGGCTGTGAATCTGATAAGTCGCTGGTTTTATTGCGTTCAATGACATCTTGATAGCGATCAAACATCGCGCGAAATTGTTTTTTCACTTCTGGCGTACGGCAACGTGCCTCAACCAAGTGTTCGCCACCGGTTAATTCGGTAGTTTCACCAAATACAAGTGTTGAGCCAATTTCATATAATTTATCGAACGCATTACCAACCGCTGGGTTTGAAGCACAACCTGAGGTCGTATCCGATTCGCCACATTTAGTCGAAACCCATAACTCTGAAAGCGGTGCTGAAACGCGCTGTTGTTTCGAAGCATGCTTCATCATCGCGTAGGCAGCTTTACTCGCGCTAGCAATGGTAGCGGTATCGCCATTACGCTCGATCCAAAACCCTTCAACTGGTTTGCCCGATTTTTTAATGCCCTCAACTACTTTTCCAGTCCACTGCGGCTCAATACCAATGACCACCACTCCAGCTACATTGGGGTTACAGCCAGCGCCAATGAGGGTACGGAAATGGAGTTCTAGATCGGCGCCAAACTGCAAGCGACCATAAGGGTGAGGAATGGCAATAGTGCCTTTAATGTTATTGGCTACGGCTTCACAAGCGGCATTCGATAAGTCATCTAATGGCAGGATGATGACGTGATTACGAATACCCATACGGCCATTCTCACGGCGATAGCCCATAAAAGTTGCATCTTTTAAATTAATCATTTTTTATCTCTTTCTTTTACTCTGATCACACTTAGAATTATTACCAGCGCTTGGTCTTGACATTTTGAACATGGGTATGCTCGCCTTTTTTAATCGGCGCAACTACCTTACCAATATCAACCCCATACTTAATGATGGTGTCGCCAGTCTTTAAATCCTGTAAAGCAATTTTGTGACCAATGGGAATATCGCTTTCCGACTTAATCGTCACTGTGCTATCCCCATCCATTACCCAACCTGTTAAGTCGGTACCCGCTTTAACGCCTTCAACCACGACCACGCCAACGACGTCTCCTGGCTCATGCACGACGAAATGTATCATCAACTTCTCCTTTAAAAATCATGTAATTATTAAGTCTTCCACGACTGTTGAATGCCAGTCTGAATTTCGTCAAACACAGCATCAGGTACTACGGATCCATCTAAAAATGCAGCTGCACGTAAATTAAAACGGCGCTGACCTGGTAAACGTACGGCGCGATCGTGTGCCAATTCAGCAATAAAATCATCTATGCGGCTTTGATAAATACCTTTGCCAGCAAGGCCGGGGTCAATCGTAATTAACAATTGGCCAATACGCGGACGATTGCCTTGGGTGTTGAAAAATGAATCGGCTTCATAGGAAAATCGGCTGCCAGATAAGCCCACGACTAATAATTCAATCACCAACGCTAATAAGGCGCCTTTGTCCCCGCCTAGAGGCACCATTAAGCCTTTGAGGCCAGCCTGAGGGTCAGTAGTCGGTTTGCCATCGGCAGTCAGCGCCCAACCTTCCGGAATCGCTTCACCTTTTTTTGCTGCCACTAATAATTTACCGCGCGCTACAGCTGAGAGCGACATATCAATCACTAATGGATCACCGTGTGGTGTAGGGAAGGCAGCAGCCAATGGGTTGGTACCAAAAATAGCTTTGCTGCCACCAGCCATTGGCATCGCTGCAGGGGTATTGCCAAGCAAGAGCGAAACATAACCTGCCCTTGCAGCAGCTTCAGTGTAATGTCCTGCCACCCCAAAATGATGGCTATTTTTTACAGCAACTATGCCAATACCAAAATTTGCAGCTAAATTAACGGAGAGATCAGTTGCAAAACGTAAGGCAGGAAACGCTAGGCCATCTCGGGCATCAATTAAAGCGGCGGCAGATTTATACATTCGTACTCGTGGACTTGCCTTGAGAGCAATCCGTCCACTTTTTGCATGTCCAGCATATTGCGCTACGCGCGCTAAGCCATGGGATGCTAGACCATCGGCTTCGGCTAGGGCTAAAAATTGGGCGGTTTCATACGCTGATTTGCGATCAATGCCAGCCGCTTGCAATCCTGATGCCGCCAATTCTACAATTTGGGGAAAAGTTAATTTCATGATGCAGATCTTAAAAATTGGTCAACTTCTGTTGCAATTAATAAGCTCACCCGCTCATTACTTTCCACTGTCACTCCAGCAATATGTGGACTTAAAATGAGATTTTCCAGGCCAGAAAAATGGCTTAGGTTTTTTGCCGGCTCGCTCTCAAAGACATCTAATGCTGCCCCGCCAATTCTGCCCGTGCGTAACCGTTCTGCTAATGCTTCCTCATCTACAATTCCACCGCGCGCTGTGTTAATTAAAAAAGACCCCTGCTTCATTTGATCTAAAGTGAGGTGTGAAAATAAATTTTTAGTCGCTGGTAAAAAAGGCAAGTGCAAGCTCACAACATCACTACGAGCTAGTAGTGCATCAAGGGTAAGTAAAGGTATTTGATTTGGACCAATCTCAACTGCATCTCCTGTTAGCAGCGGATCGTATGCTACACATTGCAAGCCAAAGGCATTAGCCTTCTGAAATACGACCCTACCAATACTGCCAAACCCAACGATACCGAGAGTCTTGCCCGCCAATTCATAACAAGCAGAAAAACGTGGGCGCGGCCACGTACCAGCCAAGGTTTGCTGCGTAGCAGGTAAAAAGCCACGGCTTAGGGCAATAGCTGCGCCCAGCACGTATTCAGCAACCGATTCAGCATTAGCGCCAGTTGCGGGTATGACCTTAATATTGCGCCCTGCACATGCAGGTAAATCAATATTTTCTAAACCAACCCCTAGGCGACCTACTACTTTTAGATTCGGTGCAGCGGCCAATAACTCAGCATTAACTTGGGTTAAGTTGCGCACAATTAAACCCTCAACATGCTGCAGTGAAGCAATTAAAGTCACGCGCTGTTGATAGCTCTCTGGCTCATAAGTAACTTGATGGTGGTTGCGTAACAAGGCTAAAGCCGGCGCAGAAATAAACTCGGAAATAAAAATACTGGACATATCTAAATCATATAGATGATTTAGATTACTTGCAATACCTAGGGTTATAGTACATAGTTACTGCAAAAGCAAAATCGTAAGAAAATCAAAGATAATTGCACTCATAACTGTCAATGGAGACCTGAATATGCTGTTAAATCAACTACTTAAAAAACGACGTGCAGTCCTGGCTACCTCGCTAGTATTGCTTGGCGGTTTATTCACCTTAGGCTATACCCCCTTAAGCCAAGCACAAAGTTGGCCAGATAAGCCGATTAAGTTAATTATTCCCTTTGCTCCAGGGGGTACCACAGATATTTTGGGTAGGGCTTTGGCACAACAACTTTCGATCGTTTTAAAGCAAAATGTCATTGTTGAGAATCGGGCTGGTGCAGGCGGCAATATTGGCGCTGAAGCGGCAGCGAAAGCTCCCGCCGATGGTTATACGATTATTTTAGTATCTGGCAGCATGATGACCGTGAATCCATTTTTATATAAAAAAATGTCGCATGATTACGCTAAGGACTTAATTTATATCACGACGGTTGCTGGCGGCCCGATGGTCTTAGCAGTCAATCCAAACTTACCTGTTAATAATGTTAAAGAATTAATTGCTTTAGCTAAAACAAAGAATTTAAATTTTGGCTCAGCGGGTATTGGTAGCCAAGTCCATATGGCAGGCGAGAATTTTATTTATGCTGCCGGTATGCCTGCAACCCATATCCCTTATAAAGGTGAGGCCTTAGCAATGAATGATCTGATTGCTGGGCAAATTGATTTTATGCTCGGCAATTTTCCAGCTACTAATGGCTTTGTTAAATCAGGTCAAGTCAAGGCATTTGGCGTCACCAGCAAGACCCGCATGAAGCAATTGCCAAACATCCCTACCATTGCAGAAGCTGGCATACCGGGCTTTGAAAATAACGGCTGGTTTGCCTTAGCTGCGCCTACCGGTACACCTAATGCGATTATTGAAAAACTCTATAACGCGACAGGTAAAGCACTTGAGTCTGAAGGCATGCGCGCCAGCCTTGAGCAAAATGGTTATGTTGGCTATTTAACGAAGTCAAAAGAACTTGATGCACAAATCAAGACCGAGTCAGTCGCTTGGGAAAAAGTGATTAAAGCCCGCAATATTCAAGCGCAATAATTTTTTATACGGCCAATTTAACTAAGTCTTTTTTATTTGGCTTAGTTAAATTACGCCTCGACTAGAATTGTTTCGCCAGGCTGAACGCGCGTAAATATCACCTGGCGATTTTCAATCTTGAGCTGACCCTCGCGCAAGCCAACTACGGTGTAATAAGAACCCTCTAACTCACCCGACTGTGGGAAGTCTTCGCGATAATGCGATCCTCGCGAATTTTCCCGCGCTAAGGCCGCTTCATTAATGGTACGGCTTACCAAAATTAAATTGCGCAGATTTATCCAATCTTGCCAAGTTAAGTTGAACTCGCGCGAATCAGCACCTACCCCAATTTCATTTAATTCGGCAGTTAATTGATCAAGCCGAGTACGGGCCTGCAGCAAACTGGCTTTATTTCGTGAAATGCCAACGTCATTCCACATGCAGTCTGCTAAGGCATCGCGTACTGACTCAATATCACCCCGCACTGCTCTTAAAGGCAACTCATGTTGCTCAATACTTGCCATCACTGCATTCATATCACAGGGTAATAGCGGCTTATCGAGCACCCACTTCGCCATCGTCTCGCCCGCAATACCGCCAAATACAGTGGAATTAGCAACCCCATTGCCACCTAAGCGATTGGCACCATGCACTCCACCAGTATCTTCACCAGCGGCAAATAATCCTGGCAGTGCAGTACTGCAATCGATATTAAAGACGAGGCCGCCCATCATGTAATGCGCAGTTGGCACAACCTCAACCAAGTTACTGGCTAAATCAAAGCCGCTATCAGCACAACGCTCAACCATGCCTTTAAAGAGCTTGCGCACATTTTCAGGCCCTAAGTGACTCATTTGAATATAAACCCCACCATGAGGAGTTCCACGTCCTGCGCGAATTTCGGTATTAATGGCTCGCGACACAATATCGCGTGTGGCCCGTTCATTGCGAGAATCATAATTACCCATAAAGCGCTCTTGCTTACCATTTAATAAATAGCCGCCCGCGCCTCGTAAGCCTTCTTCTAAAACCGTACCCGTCATTCGCGTACCAGGGCCGGCAAGCAATCCTGTGGGATGAAACTGCACCATTTCCATATCCCGCAATTCAAGGCCAGCACGCAAGGCCATTGCTAGACCGTCGCAACTCTTATCGCCTGAAGGTGTATGGTATTGATACATGGTTGGCCCGCCGCCAGTAGCCAGCAAAACTGCCTTCGCACGCACCAAGACAAACTCGCCGGTACGCATATCGAGCATCAATACACCAGCTAATGAATTGCCATCAGCGCTACGAATCAACTCGAGTGCACGATATTCTTCTAAGCGCTGAATACCGCGTTGCCAGACTTGTTCAGCTAAACGATTAATAATTTCGATGCCGGTTAAGTCCCCTTTATGTACCGTACGATCAAAAGTTTGGCCAGCAAAGGCTTTTTGATGAACTGTGCCATCGGGGTTGCGATCAAAAAAACAACCGAGTTCATTCTCTAATTCATGAATACGCTCAACCGCAGTACTAACTAAAGTCCAAGCCAAGTCTTGATCTGAGAGCCATTTACCACCCTCGATCGTATCCATAAAATGCCGCTCTACTGAATCACCTTCGGCCAGCGCAACGTTATAACCGCCTTGTACCATGCGCGTACAACCGGATTTTCCCAATAAGCCCTTCACCGCAATCGTAATTTGCAAATGCGGATTTGCTTGATGGGCATGTAAGGCAGCAAATAGACCTGCGCCGCCTGAACCCAAGATGAGAATATCGGTTTCAATTATCTTTAATGGCTCAGCAGTATTCATCATTAACCTATTCCTAAGCTTTTCAACACGGCTACCTTATTAATATTGACTTCGCTACGTACATCTTGATAGATGCTGCCACCATGGCTATCCATCGCTACTAATAGAGGGCCAAAATCGCGAATCTTAAAGCGCCATAAGGACTCAGGATTTAAATCGTCGAGGTCAACATCTTCAATTTGCTCAATCCAGGTCGTTTCAAGCGCTGCAGTACCGCCAATAATGGCAAGATAAACCCCGCCTAACTCCATGAATGCTTTGGCGGAGCCCTCTCGCAAACCACCTTTACCAATAATGATACGTACGCCATTCTCTGCCATCAAGGGTTGCGTAAACCGTTCCATTCGATCCGAGGTTGTCGTACCGATACAAACAGGCTCATAGCCTGCAGGGAATTCTGCGCTAACTGTCACCTTGCGTACATTGGGTGCCGTATGAATAACTGCGTGACCACTTAAATCAAATTTAGTTTTACGGCCCCGATCAAATAAATGAATTTGCGTAGCATCGCGAATACCGAAGAGGGTATTTTGTAGCGTCACCGTATCATTTATTCGTAACTGTCGAATCGCAGCTTCACTAACGGGAGTAGCAAGTTCGTAATGCGCCATTAGCAGCTAACCTGGAATGGATTAATAGCCATAGACAAGCCCTGCTGGCGTAAAAGTAGCTCGGGCACGGCGTGCTGAATGGCATTGCATATTCACTGCTACCGGATTCATCGTAATGTGGGTGGCCGCCAACTCGACATGGACTGCAAATGCCGTCGCATCTCCGCCGAGTCCTTGTGGCCCAACCCCCAAATGATTAACCGCAGCGCTTAATTCAGTTTCTAATAAGGTGCCCT
This sequence comes from uncultured beta proteobacterium, assembly GCA_903837335.1. Classification (GTDB taxonomy): domain Bacteria; phylum Pseudomonadota; class Gammaproteobacteria; order Burkholderiales; family Burkholderiaceae; genus Polynucleobacter. Next base: position 12,369 of record CAILUH010000143.1, read on the forward strand.
CGGTATCGCTGCAGGAACTACCTAATGGCCGCGTGGCAGCTTTTTTTGCCAACGCCACGCATTGATCTGAAGTGCCCCCTACCCCTACACCCACAATCGTCGGTGGGCAAGTTTTACCACCAGCAGCTACAACACACTCGATCACAAACGCTTTCACGCCTTTCATGCCTTCAGCGGGAATTGCCATTTTTAAAAAAGAATTATTTTCTGAGCCACTGCCCTTGGGAATCATTTCAATTTCTAGTTTTTCTGCATCCGCCATAAAATCAAGATGAATTGCTGGCATTTCAATACCGCAAGAAGTATGGTTATTTTTACGGGTGATTGGATGCACCACCGATGACCGCAAAGGATATTCTCGGGTAGCACGCTCACAGCCACGTCGAATTGCCTCTTTTAGCGCCATACCATCGACTTGGACATTGCTACCAATCTTCACGTTGTAGATTGGTAAACCTGTATCCTGACAAAGTAAATTATCGTCACGCTCAGCAATCTGAATATTGGTTACCATCGTTTGCAAAACGACTTGTGCCCGGGCATCGGTCTCAATTGCTTTTAGTTGCGCTATTCCCTGCTTAATATCATCCGGCAGCACCTTGAGTGCGCGAATATAAAGCTGCTTACAGGCCTCTTCGACTTCCTTAAGATCAACTTGCATAAGAGACTATTCGCTTCCAAGATATAAAAACAATAAACCACAGGCGATCGCCAAAATCATGCCCAACTGAATTGAGCCTTTACGTAAGCCTCGCCAAGGGCCAAATTCAATCATTAATAAACGAATACCGCCAGTTAAATGTAAAGTTAAAAACATAACTAGAATCCATTCGCCAATTTTAAAGATGGGCATCTCTGTGAGGTGCAAATATTGTTCAAGACCAGCTTGGCCTCGCAAGGACTGAGATAAAACAAAGAAATGAAGGGGAATAAACAGAGCTAAGGCTAGGCCTGACAAACGATGTAATAGATACGCCCAGTAAGATAGATGGGTTTTAGAGCGATAGGTAACGACTGGTCTGCTTTGCATTATTGAGGGCCTCCCACTACCAACCCCCAGACAGCAGCACTACCTAAAATAAGAATTAAGCCAGCCAACAACCAGGCACAGAAAATACTCAATTTCGAGCGCGGAAAATGTTCTTGCAAAATGTTGGCTAGACCAATAGGTGCATGAATAAAACACGCTAAAACAAAAATTTCATAAAAGATGGCAAACAACCAGTTACCTTGGGTGCGCCCTAAAATTTCACTGGCTGTAAGACCGCCTCGAATCGCATAAAAAATAATGGCTAAGTGGATGGCAACGCAAATACCTAGAACCATCGCGCTAATCCGTTGTAAGTACCAGAGCTTAGCTTGCCTTATTCCGCTTGCTAGTGATAAATCCTTACTTAAGTTTAGAGCTTGCCCCACTGACTTCCCTTCATTGCCGCGCGACCGACCAATTTCTTTAAGCCAGCGATGCCAGCAGTAGGCTCTAATACTTTAGGACAGCGTTCTGAGCATTCACCTTGGGTATGGCATACATGACAACCCGCGTCGCCAGCTACCGCTCTTAAGCGTTCGAGCTGAGAAGTATCGCGGACGTCATTCACTAATGTCCAGGCCCGATTTAATGCCGCAGGACCTAAATATGCAGGACGCAACGCAACTACATCGCAAGAAGCGTAACAAACGCCGCAGCCAATACACTCTATACCCGCATTGGCCAACTGGCGTTCAGGGGAATCAGGCACTACAGTGGCAAAATCATCAAAGCGCGTTTTATCGCCCTTAAAAAATCCGCGGGCATCAGTCCACTTCGTAAAAAACTCGCGCATATCTGTAGCAAGGTCTTTAATCACTGGCAAGTTATTGAGGGGAGCAATTTCCAAGCTATCGCCTTCCACGATATGCGATACATGGGTACGGCAAGTCCAGCGGGCTTTACCGTTAACCGTCATGGCACAGGACCCACACATACCAACTCGACAAGCAAAGCGATAGCTCAATGTTGGATCGAGTTTGCGTTGAATATAGGTAACCACATCCAAAACAGTTTGATTGGGGTTGCGGGGTACCGAATACTCGACGAATTCGCCAGTTTCACCACCACGCCAAACTTTAACTTTCAGGGCTTGATCAGACATAGACTGATTATCGCAAATTAATCACAAAAATGGTTTGAGCAATACCTTGGCGGAGGCCGTTTTACCTGCATGAAGATCGGCAAAGGCTTTAGGACCGTCTTGGAGTCCCCGTTTTTCGACCCAAGTAAGGTCGCCAAACACGCCGTCATGGAGAAATTGCACGGTAGCCTGTAAATCAACGGTGGAATAGGTATAGGTACCCAATAAGGTAATTTCTGCCAGCGTGAGCTTACGCATATCAATTTCACTGGCCCAATCTTGTAGACCGACATGCATCACGACCCCGCCCGGCTTCACAGTGGCTAGCGCTAACTTGCGTGTTGCTGCACTACCAACACAGTCCATCACAAAATGATAATTATTTTCTTGGGTCGACTCTTCAAGTGGATTAAATGTATTGCAACCAACATGCTTGGTAATTGATGCTCTGCGCAAGGTATTGACTTCAGCTAAATCCAAATGCATCACGCCATCATGTTTAAGTAGTAGTGCTGCTAACATCCCAATAGCGCCACCGCCAATGATCAGCACGCGCCCTTCTTGAATAGGGCGTTGTAAAGCCTTCAGCGATAAATTGATGGCATGCACTGCCGTCGCCGCAGGCTCAGTTAACGCTGCCGCATCGATATTCATGCCAACTGGCAACGAAATTAACGAGCTCGCTGGAATACTCATGAATTCAGCAAAAGCGCCGGGTCGGGTCATGCCCACCATGGTGCGGTTGGCACACAGATTATTTCTGCCCTGCAAGCAATATTCGCAATAGCCACAAGTAATTAGTGGATTTCCTGTTACGCGTTTCCCCACAGGAAAAGCAGGCGCAAGACTCTCGACTACCGTTCCTGCAAATTCATGGCCCATCACTAATCCAGGATTACGCCGCGGGTCGTGCCCATGGAAGGCATGCATATCACTGCCACAAATACCAACGGATTCAATTTTTAACACCACTTCATCGGGAATTAATTCGGGATAAGCGCGCTCTAGAAATTGAATTTCATTTGGTTGGGTATAAACCAAGGCTTTCATGGGAATTCCTAACTTGAGGTGTAGCCACCATCCAGCATGATGGTTTGACCAGTTAAATAGGCAGAGGCATCACTAGCAAGAAAAATTGCTAGGCCATATAAATCTTCTAATTTGCCATTTCTACCGACTGCAGTACGGCTAGCATGTAACTGGACTAATTCAGGATTAGCAAAAACGGGTGCTGTTAAAGCTGTGGGAAAAAATCCTGGGCCAATAGCATTACAAGTAATACCGTGCTTCGACCATTCTTGCGCAATGGCACGCGTTAATTGCAAAATACCACCCTTAGCAGCGCCATAGGGAGCGCTATTTGGAAATGCCCGATAACTTTGTAGGGAAGCAATATTAATAATCCGGCCCCATTGTTGTTCTTTCATGCGCGGGGCAAATGCTTGAGTCAGAAAAAATGGTGCCGATAACTGGAGATTAATTTGTCTTTCCCAGGTAGATGCCGAAACCTGATCAAACGATTCTCGCAAATTAATGCCTGCTGCATTCACTACAATATCGACCGTTGGATGTTTAGCCAATACTGTACGGCCCAATTGCTCAGCAGCAGCAATGGTTTCTAGATCTGCCACGTAATAGGAGGCCTTGATACCGGCTTGGGTTAATTTAGCTACCGCCTCAACCAGTAATGACTCACGACGCGCTACTAAAATAACTTCCGCGCCAGCCAAACCAAATGCATGCGCCATTGCCTCGCCAATACC
>CAILUH010000144.1 GCA_903837335.1 uncultured beta proteobacterium
ACAGCCCTGAGCTTTATTTTGGTTATTGGCTCGATTACCGCTTTGTTTATGGGCTTCTTAGGTATTGTGCAAAACGATATCAAACGTGTAGTGGCATATTCCACGTTGTCACAGCTGGGCTTCATGACGATTGCTTTGGGTGTATCGGCATATCCAGTGGCCATTTTTCATTTAATGACCCATGCTTTCTTTAAGGCCCTATTATTTTTAGCCGCGGGTAGTGTGATTATGGGCATGCATCATGAGCAAGATATGCGCAACATGGGCGGCTTGTGGAAATATATGCCCGTTACTTGTTTAATGATGTTAGTTGGCAGTTTATCCCTCATTGGTACGCCATTCTTTTCTGGGTTTTATTCAAAAGATTCGATTATTGAAGCGGTTGCTGCCAGCACTATACCGGGCTCAGGGTTCGCCTATTTTGCTGTGATGGTAAGTGTGTTTATTACTGCGCTGTACTCATTCCGTTTGTATTTTTATGTTTTTCATGGCAAAGAGCGCTTTCATCAACCCAGTCATGATGAGCATGCAGATGCTGATGCTGATGCGCATCATGGCTTAGCCGCAGGTGAGGTGCCTCACGAGTCGCCTTGGGTGGTAACTGTGCCATTAATTCTATTGGCTATTCCCTCAGTCATTATTGGTTTTTATGCCATTGAGCCGATGTTGTTCGGCGATTTTTTTGGTGACTCGATGTTCATCGACTTAAGCCAGCATCCTGTAATGGAAGAATTAGCAAATGAATTCCATGGCCCAATTGCGATGGCCCTGCATGCGTTGACTTCCTCGGTAACAATTCTAGTGGCCTTAGGGGTGCTAACGGCAGCAATCGGCTATTTATGGGTTCCCAGTTTACCGAGCAAAATTGCCCACACCTTTGCGCCATTAAAAAAATTACTCGATCATAAATATTACCTAGACGAACTCAATCAACTGGTCTTTGCCAAGGGTTCTATTTTATTAGGCCGTAGCTTATGGCACCGTGGCGATCAACAGCTCATTGATGGTTTACTGGTTAATGGCAGCGCGCATTTAGTGGGTCGAATGGCGGGAGTAATGCGGCATTTGCAGTCAGGTTATTTATATCACTATGCATTTGCGATGATTTTAGGCCTTGCTGTTTTATTGGCTTGGGTTTTATATGCTTACTTACCTTATGTGCGCTAGGTTTTAATTTCATGACACTTTCATTTGCAATCTGGACGCCAATCTTCTTCGGCCTTGTGCTGTTGATGTTTGGTTCAGATAAATCTACTGTTGGTTTGCGCTACCTAGCGCTCTTTGGAGCAGTTGTCAGTTTTATCGCCACCTTACCTTTAGTTTTGAACTTTGATCTTGCCAATGCTGGCATGCAATTTGTTGAGAAGGTCAATTGGATTCCGCGCTACGATATTAATTACTATCTAGGGGTTGATGGTATTTCAGTGTGGTTTATTGTGCTCACTGCATTTATCAATATCTTCATTGTGATTGCTGCCTGGGACGTGATTCAAGTTAAAGTTTCTCAGTACCTGGCATCGTTCATGATCTTGTCGGGCTTAATGATTGGCGTATTTGCAGCACTCGACGCTTTACTGTTTTATGTATTTTTTGAGGCAACCTTAATTCCGATGTATGTGATTATTGGCGTTTGGGGAGGGCATAACCGTATTTATGCTGCCTTTAAGTTCTTCTTGTATACCTTGCTGGGCTCGTTACTGACTTTAGTGGCCTTGCTCTATCTATATAACGTTAGTAATAGTTTTGACATTCTGGTTTGGCAAGAGACGCGCTTGGATATTGTTGAGCAAGTCTTTTTGTTTGCGGCATTTTTTATGGCCTTTGCAGTTAAAGTGCCAATGTGGCCATTACACACGTGGCTTCCCGACGTACACGTCGAGGCTCCTACGGGCGGTTCTGTAGTTTTAGCAGCCATTATGTTGAAGTTAGGCGCGTATGGTTTCTTGCGCTTCTCTTTGCCCATAGCGCCCGATGCCAGCCAATATCTCGGTCCTTTTATCATTTTCTTATCTTTGGTAGCGGTCATTTATGTCGGCCTGGTTGCCTTAGTCCAACAGGATATGAAGAAGTTAGTTGCTTACTCCTCAGTAGCGCATATGGGTTTTGTAACCCTCGGATTTTTCCTTTTCAGCCCGCTCGGTATTGAGGGCGGAATTGTGCAAATGATTTCACATGGCTTTATCTCTGGCGCAATGTTCTTGTCGATCGGTGTTTTATACGATCGAATGCATACCCGGCAAATTGCGGATTACGGTGGCGTAGCGCATACGATGCCTAAATTTGCAGCATTTGCCGTCTTTATGGCCATGGCTAACTGCGGTTTACCGGCAACCTCTGGCTTTGTGGGCGAGTTTATGGTGATTCTGGCGGCAGTCGATTACGATTTCTTAATTGGGGTCTTAGCGGCTACGGCTTTAATTCTTGGTGCTGCTTATTCTTTATGGATGGTGAAGCGGGTATTTTTTGGTCCGATTGCCAACCCCCAGGTAGCCGCCCTGAAAGATATTAATGGGCGTGAGTTTTTCATGATGGGTGCACTATCGATTTGTGTTTTGTGGATGGGGGTGTATCCCAAGCCTTTTACCGATATTATTCATCCCGCCGTCATTAATCTGCTGCAACATGTTGCCATCAGCAAATTGTAGGATAGAACATATGCAAGCACTTGACCTTATTGCCATTTTCCCCGAATTACTGTTGCTGGTAACCGCCTGCTTTTTATTGGTAGCTAGTGTTTTTGTCCGTGAACGTCCAGTAGTCGTCAGCAATGCGTTTGCTGTTAGCGAAGAGCCTGATATTTTTCATACACCCCGTGGCGTTGGTTTCGTTTATTTCTTTAGCTTAATTTTATTGGCCGTTCTTGCTATTGCATTTATCGGTCGCTTTGATGAAGTTTCGCTATTGGCAATGAATGGCTTGTTTCAGTCTGACCCAGTAGCAAATTTATTGAAAGCAGGGTGCTGCCTAGCCTTACTCATTAGCTTGATTTATTCAAAACAATACTTAAAAGATCGAGGCTTATTTCGCCCAGACTTTATTGTTTTATGTTTATTTGCATTGCTCGGGCAAATGGTGCTCATTTCTGGGGCAAATTTACTGAGCTTATATCTGGGCTTGGAATTAATGGCCTTATCCACCTATGCATTAGTTGCAATGCGCCATAACAGTGCAAAGAGTGCTGAGGCAGCAATGAAATATTTTATTTTGGGCGCTTTAGCTTCAGGTTTTCTTTTATATGGCATGTCGATGTTGTATGGTGTAACCGGCTCGTTAGATTTACTCGAAATTTTCCAAGCGGTTGCCGACCCCCGTATTAACCATTTAGTCTTGGCTTTTGGAGTCGTTTTTATTGTCGCAGGTTTAGCTTTTAAAATGGGCGTCGTGCCATTTCATATGTGGGTGCCTGATGTTTATCAAGGTGCGCCCACTGCGGTAACTCTACTCATTGCAGCTGCGCCTAAATTAGCCGCCTTTGCTTTGCTATTCCGTTTACTGGTGAATGCGTTATTACCCTTAATGGGTGATTGGCAGCCGATGTTGATCCTGTTAGCGATATTGTCTTTGGTATTGGGAAATATCACCGCAATTGCCCAAACCAATCTGAAGCGGATGCTGGCTTATTCGGCGATTGCGCAAATGGGTTTTGTTTTATTGGGCATGCTCGCAGTATTTGATGAGCACGCTTTTAGTTCCGCCTTTTTTTATACCTTAACCTATGTATTAACTACTTTAGGTAGCTTTGGCTTATTAATGCTACTTTCGCGTAAAGGCTATGACTGTGAAACGCTAGATGGTTTAAAAGGCTTAAATCAGCAACATCCATGGTACGCGTTTATCGGTTTAATTTTGATGTTTTCTCTGGCTGGAGTACCGCCTACAGTTGGCTTTGCGGCAAAGCTAGCCGTCCTTGAAGCTTTGGTAGACGCTCAATATACTGGTTTAGCAGTGCTCGCAGTATTAGCATCTTTGGTTGGCGCTTTTTATTATTTGCGGGTAGTCAAGGTCATGTACTTCGATGAGCCAATCCACGAGCTGCATGCAGTGAGCGGCTCAAAGTTGGCGCGCAGTATGTTGAGCGTGAACGGCCTTTTGGTTCTAGTCTTAGGTATTTTCCCAGCTGGCTTATTAACTTTGTGCTTAGATGCTATGCGTCGCACTTTGTTAGGTGTTTAATGGCTGAAAAATCACTTAGTGATTTAGCTATTGGCGATACCCATTTGCGCGAAGAGCGCGTTTCGGGTGAAGCCATCTACGATGGTATTTTTTTGCAGATGAAGCGCGATGTGGTGCGCTTGCCCGATGGAGCGGAGGCGATGCGCGAGTATTTAACCCATCCAGGTGCAGTTGCTATCCTCGCTTTATTGGATGATGGCCGGGTAGTGATGGAGCGTCAATATCGCTACCCCATTGCTAAAGCTTGTTTAGAAATTCCAGCTGGTAAGTTAGAAATTGGTGAAGATCCTTTGCTTTGTGCGCAACGCGAGCTACTAGAAGAGACTGGCTATACCGCCAGCAAATGGTCTTTTATTCGCCGTATTAATCCAGTGATTTCCTATTCAACCGAATTTATCGATATTTACTTGGCTCAAGGGCTTATAGAGGGTAAACGCCAGCTTGATGCGGAAGAGTTCTTAGACGTATTTGCAGCACCTCTAGAAGATTTGCTGCGCTGGGTTGAAGACGGCGAAATTACTGATGTGAAGACGATTATTTCGAGTTACTGGCTAGAACGATATCGGCGCGGCTTAGTTTTACCAAAATCTTTATAATTAAACTTATATTTATAGTCCTTGAATTTATGCAAATTACCCTTATCTAAAATTGGTATGAAAGTCTATAACCTTTCCTGTGCATTGACCCATTCTTTTGAAGGCTGGTTTGCTTCAGAGGAAGATTGCCTCTCACAACAGGCGAATGGTTTATTAACTTGCCCAATCTGTAATAGTAATGAGGTTATTCGTTTGCCTTCTGCGCCGCATATTGGTGATCGGCTTGGCGAGCGCAATGCAGTACAAACGCAGTCCCAGATCGAACCACAATTGCAGGAGGCCTTTTTAAACGGTGTACGCCAACTGATTAATGGCTCAGAAGATGTCGGCACTGCATTTGCGGAAGAGGCGCGACGCATTCATTACCACGAGGCTCCCGAGCGTAATATTCGCGGTCAGACCACCCAAGACGAAGCAGAATCGTTGCGAGAAGAGGGCATTCAGGTTTTAGCCTTGCCCGCGCTTCCCATCCTTAAAAATACCCTGCAGTAAATAAGCGATTTTCTAGTAGTCGTTAATTTATTAACGACTACTTTGAAGTGGGCATGACGAATTCTGCGCCTTTGCTGATACTTTCAGGCCAGCGTTGCATCACACTTTTCTGCTTAGTATAAAAACGCACACTTTCTTTACCGTAAGCATGGGTATCGCCAAAGATCGATCGTTTCCACCCACCAAAACCATGCCAGGCCATGGGCACCGGAATCGGTACATTGATTCCCACCATACCGACTTGTACGCGGCGGGCAAACTCGCGGGCAATATTACCGTCGCTGGTAAAGCAGGCTACACCATTCCCAAATTCATGGGCGTTGACTAAATTTAAAGCGTCGGCAAAGTTAGCCACCCGCACGCAAGAAAGTACGGGACCAAAAATTTCTTCGCGATAAATTGTCATATCGGCGGTGACATGATCAAACAGGGTGCCACCAATCCAGAAGCCTTGCTCAAACTGCGGAGATTTAAATGGACGACCATCTACCAGTAATGTAGCCCCACTAGCTACGCCACTTTCAATATACCCAGTAATACGCTCAAGGGCTGCACGAGTAACGATCGGCCCCATCTCGGCATCGAGCTCCATGCCGTTTTTAATTTTGAGGGCCTTAGTCCGTTCAATCAGTTTTGGCATTACTTTATCGGCTGCATCGCCAACAAGCACCGCTACGGAAATCGCCATACAGCGTTCGCCGGCTGAGCCATATGCAGCACCAACTAAGGCGTCAACGGCTTTATCGATATCAGCATCGGGCATGATCACCATATGATTTTTGGCTCCGCCCAGAGCTTGTACGCGTTTGCCGAAATGGGCCCCACGCTCGTAAATGTAATTCGCAATTGGCGTTGAGCCAACGAAGCTAAGGGCCTTGACCTGGGGATTTTCAAGTAAGGCATCCACTGCCTCTTTATCACCTTGCACGACGTTAAATACGCCGTCAGGCAAACCCGCCTCTGTGAGTAAGCGCGCCATGAATAAAGACGCCGATGGGTCGGTAGGACTGGGCTTAAGGATGAAGGTGTTGCCGCAGGCAATGGCCATCGGAAACATCCACATCGGTACCATTACTGGAAAATTAAACGGGGTAATACCTGCAACCACCCCTAAAGGCTGGCGCATCACCCAATTGTCGATACCGGTCGAGACTTGCTCGGTGTAATCACCTTTTAGTAGCTCGGGAATGCCAGTGGCGAATTCGACAATCTCTATTCCGCGCGTGACTTCACCTTGAGCGTCGGTAAAGACTTTGCCATGCTCAGCCGTAATAATGGCCGCCAATTCATCGCTATGGCGATTTAGCAGCTCGAGGTATTTAAATAGAATGCGGGCGCGTCGCAGGGGCGAGGTATCCGACCAGGCCGGAAAAGCAGCTTGCGCAACCTCGACAGCAGCATCCACCTCGGCACGGTTAGCCAGGGCAACTCGCCTGGCAATCGCCCCAGTTGCAGGGTTATACACATCCGCATAACGACCGGCTTTGGGTTGAATGATTTTGCCACCAACAAAGTGGCCAATATCTTCTTTAATTTCAAAGGCTTGAGGTGCATTCATAAGGTTTTACCCTAGTTATTGTATGAAGTAGAAATGAAGGATTTACCAGCAAAAACCTGCGAAAATAAGAACCCTCATGGGGATCTCGTTATTCTATCGGTTTGGCCGATTTTTTGTTGAAAGTGCATATGAGTTTGTTATTTTCTAAATACACCTTAGGCTCGCCCAAGGGCGGATTAGCGCTAAGTAATCGTATCGTTGTAGCACCCATGTGCCAGTATTCTTCCGATGATGGTGCGGCCACCGATTGGCATTTAATGCATTGGGGTAACTTACTGAACAGTGGCGCAGGCCTATTTATTATTGAGGCTACCGGTGTATTACCCGAAGCGCGTATTACACCAGTGTGCTTAGGTTTATGGGATGAGCGTACCGAAGCTGCACTAAAAGATAAGCTTACGCGGGCAAGGGCGTTAGCGCCAGCAGTTCCCGTTTTTATTCAGCTCTCGCATGCCGGTCGCAAAGGTTCTAGTGCTTCGCCATGGCACGGTGGCCAATTAATTGATGAGGATGCTGGTGGCTGGGAAGCATCAGCGCCTTCAGCAGTGCCGCAACTACCCAATGAAAAACCGCCGCGCGCTTTTACTGCAGATGAAATTCAAGATTTGATCAAAGCGTTTGTCATCGCCGCGCAACGCGCCGAGCGTATTGGGATCGATGGAGTAGAGCTACATGGTGCGCACGGTTATTTACTCCACCAGTTTTTATCGCCGATTGCTAATCACCGCACCGATCAGTATGGCGGTTCGTTCGAAAATCGAATTCGTTTGGTAATTGAATTATTCACGGCCGTAAGAGCGGCCTATCAAGGCGTATTAGGCATTCGTCTTTCAGCGTACGATTGGGTCGAGGGTGGCTGGACTCCTGAAGAGACCGCTGAATTGGCTTTGCGTCTGAAGAACCTAGGGTGCAATTATGTTCACGTTTCATCAGGGGGCGTTTCGCACTTACAAAAAATTGCGATTGGTCCCAATTACCAAGTTTCATTTGCCAAAATGGTCAAAGAAAAATCGGGCTTGCCAACGATGGCAGTGGGCTTAATTACCGATCCCCATCAGGCCGAAGCGATTTTGCAAGCCGGTGATGCTGATTTAATTGCGCTGGCCCGCGCCTTTCTGTATAAGCCCCGTTGGGCTTGGGAGGCTGCCGCAGCCTTGCAGGGTGAGGTGACAGCGAGTAGTCAATATTGGCGTTGTTTGCCGCGCGAGGCGCAAGCTGTTTTTGGCCCTGTGCGGATTGGCCAACGGTAGTTTTACTCCTCTTTTTTCCTTCATTGAAAAGGTTTATATGCGATTAATCAATCGAGTAGTACCGATTTTATTAGGCTTAGGTCTTGCCAGTCTTGCTATCGCCCAATCTTTTCCTGATCACGCAATTACCTTAATCGTGCCCAATCCGCCCGGTGGATTAGTTGATACTTCGGCGCGTTTATTGAGTGAGCCTCTAAGCCGCGTATTGAATGAAACGGTGATTGTAGAAAATAAACCTGGCGCAAGCGGGAATACAGCGTATCAATTTGTTGCTAAAGCTAAGCCGGATGGTTATACCTTGTTGATTTCCTATTCCGGATATCACGTTGGCAACCCAGCCTTGATGGATAAATTACCTTGGGATCCGCTCAAAGATTTTGCGCCAATTGCGCTACTTACTGTTTCAACTAATGTTATTGCTGTGCACCCCTCAATACCAGTGAATAATTTAAAAGAGCTGATTGCTTATGCAAAGGCCAATCCTGGTAAGTTAAATTATGCTTCGCAGGGTAATGGCTCGGTCTCGCATATTGGTACTGAAATTTTTAAACAAACCACCGGGATTGAAATGGTGCATGTCCCTTATAAAGGCTCGGGCCCGGCAATTCAAGATGTCTTAGCTGGACAGGTGCAAGTATTCATTACTACACCGCCATCCGTGATGCAGCATGTGCAAAGTGGCAAATTAAAAGGTTTAGCAGTA
>CAILUH010000145.1 GCA_903837335.1 uncultured beta proteobacterium
GGCTCACGTTTTTGGACGGGAAAAAATATTCCAGGCTTTGGTCCGCTTGGTCCCGAAATCATTACGCTTGATGAAATTCCCAATGTTTATGATTTATGGATGACGTGTGCCGTTAATGGACAAGTGCGAATGCGGGTCAATACCAGCGAGCAGATATGGAAAATAGCTGATATTTTGGAGCATTTCTCGCGCTATATTCCGATCGAGGCTGGAGATTTATTCTCTACGGGTGCGCCTGGCGGCGTGGCAGTGGGCAAGCCAAATGCTGAAGAATTGTATTTAAAGCCTGGCGATGTCATTGAGTGCTCAATTGAAGGTGTAGCGACTTTACGTTCCTACATTGTTGATGAGGTTGAGTAAATTTTGCATAACTATTTCTAAAGGATTCATGATGAATAAAAATATAAAGAAGGGTTTCTTTCTCGTATCCATCACATTAGTTTTGTTCTTCAATCAGAATCTTTATGCCCAAGCAGATTATCCGAATCGCCCCGTTAAAATGATTGTCGGCTTTCCTGCGGGTGGCGCTGTTGATGGTGCAGGGCGCATGATGGCCCAAATTTTACAAAAAGCCTTTAATCAAACATTTATCATTGAAAATCGTCCTGGTGTAGGCGGAATGCTGGCAATGCAAGAGGTTGCGAGGGCTGCACCAGATGGCTACACGCTTGCAGTTGGTTCTGCAGGCCCGCTAACAGTAAGCCCATCTATTTTTAAAAAAGCCAATTTTGATCCTCGCCAATCTTTGGCACCGGTCATTTGGTTTGTTAATAATCCTGGCATTGTTGTAATTCGTAAAGATTTGCCAGTGAATAATATTGCTGAGTTAGTTAAGTTATCAAAAACTAAAGAACTGAATATGGCATCTGCCGGCACTGGCAGCGTATTGCATTTAATGGGGGAATATTTTCAAGAGCGAATGGGCATTAAATGGGTGCATGTGCCCTATAAAGGTAGCGGCCCAGCATTAACCGATATGGTTGCCGGTAGAACTGATGTAGCGCTAGAGCTGGTGCCATCTGCAGCCCCTTTTGTTAAGGCTGGACAGTTGCGTGCCTTAGCAATTACCTCGACTAAACGCTTAAATGCATTGCCGGAGGTACCAACCTTAGGAGAACTTGGCTATAGCGGTTTAGATATGGGGTCCTGGATGGCATTATTGGCGCCTAAAGGAACTTCTGCTGAAATCATTAATAAATTAAATCAAGCGCTCAATGAGGCGATGAAAAATCCCGAACTCATTCAAAAGGTGAATGCGGGGGGCGGTGAATTAGTGGGCGGAACCCCCCAAGATCTAACCAACCAGATGAATAAAGAGATTCCACGATGGGCAGCAATTATTGAGCGACTGAACATTCAACCCGACTAACCGTGTTTTACTTTCATTAGGAAAATCGATGGCAAAGCAAGAAATTTCAACAACGAATATTAAAAAACCAGGCGGACACTTCTCGCTAGCAACAGTAGTGGAGGCTAAAGGTAAATTGGTCTTTATCTCGGGTATGACGGCGCATAAACCGGATGGCACGATTGCGGGAATTGGCGATATGGAGGCGCAAACGCGGCAGGTTTGTGAGAATGTAAAGAACGCGGTTGAGGCCGCAGGCGGTACGATGGCAGATATTTGCCGGGTCGATGTCTATGTGATCGGCATGGAGCATTTTGATGTCATTCACAAGGTACGACGTGAATATTTTAAAGCGCCATTACCTGCGTCAACGATGGTTGAAATATCGCGCTTTGTTTCGCTTGATTACTTAATTGAAATGAATGCAATTGCAGTGATCCCATAAAGAAATATTTGAAAGGCTTTTATGTATTTTTGCACCTTTAATTTAAATGGTAGTCCGCAACTAGGAATGGCTAAAAATTCTCAGTTACAGGCCTTGGTCAACTTAACCGAAATTTGGCCCGAAGCTTTAGCGCCTTCCAATGTGGGTGAATTAATCGCTAGCGGTGATGCAGGGCTTGCAATAGCGGCGAAATTACATCAGTCTGCTACCAAATGGATTGATGTTCAAGGTTTGCAGTGGTTGGCGCCGATTCCCAAGCCTCATAAAAATATTTTTTGCGTGGGCCGTAACTATCGCGAGCACATTATTGAAGGCAATATAGCGCAGGGACGTGAGCCAAATTTATTTCCTGAATTCATTGAATTATTTACTAAGGCACCAACCGCAGTAATTGGGCATGGCGCAACAGTCCCCCTACATGCTGGCTTAACCGCCATGCTTGATTATGAGGCTGAGTTAGCTATTGTGATTGGCAAGGGTGGAGTAAATATTACTGAAGACAACGCCAATGACGCTATATTTGGATACACTATTTTGAATGATGTTACTGGTCGAGAAATTCAACGGCGGCATGGCCAATGGTTTAAGGGTAAGAGTCTCGATGGTAGTTGCCCAATTGGCCCCTGGGTTGCTCATAAGTCTGCTATTGCTGATCCGCATCAATTGGCAATCTCCTTAAAAGTCAATGGCGAGCAGAGACAAAATGGGAATACTTCAACAATGATTTTTACCATTCCGCGAATTATTGCTGAATTATCAGCTGGCCTTACCCTCGAGCCAGGAGACATTATTGCAACTGGTACGCCTTCTGGCGTGGGCTATGCAATGAAGCCGCCACGTCCTTTGAAAACTGGAGATGTTATTTCGATCGAAATTGAAGGACTTGGTAAGCTAGAAAATACAGTGGGTACTTAAAGCGCGCAAGCTAATTGCAGCAATTCGATATCTGTATGCGCAGCACCAATGATAGAAACCCCAAAAGGGACGCCATCAATTTTCATCAACGGTAGATTAATCTGGGGTAAGCCCGCTAAGCCAGCTATACAGAGAAGGCGAAATGAGTCGCCCCGAAAGCGATCAAATTCTGCAGGCGTACTGTTAAGTAACGGTGGCAAGTTAGCGGCAGTAGGAATAATGACTACTCGTTGCTGAGAGAAAATTATTTCTAGGCATTGTTTAATTGCTTTTTGCTGTTCAAGGGCAGTTTTAAGTTCGCTTGGGGAAATATTGCTTGCGGCCTTAAAGCGCTCTTTCACCCCTGGGCCCATTTGCTCGATATGCTGAGCTGCCCAGTCACCATGTTCTGCCCAAATTTCCGCGCCTTGAATAATGCGAAATGTATTAGCCCAATCTGCTAGGTCGTGAGGACGTATTGAAAGTGATTGGCTGCTACTTAAAAATGGAATTTTGAGTAGTTGCGCTTTTACGCGCTGAGCAAGCTGAGGGTCTAGCAGATCCCACGCTTCCTCAAGAAAAAATGGCTCAAACGGAGCGGCAGAGCGGGCTTGGCTTACTGCTTTTTCACGCAATAAAACTTCGCCAACTTGTAAAAGTAGTTTAGGCTCACGCGCAAACCAACCGACGGTATCAAAGCTTTTGGCTAACGGCCTAGTGTGCTCTAAAGGAATTCGGCCATGGGTCGGCCGCATACCATAAATCCCACAAAAACTAGCCGGCGCTCGAACTGAGCCGCCGGTATCCGAGCCAATTGCAAAATCAACTAAGTTTGCCGCTACAGCCGCAGCTGAACCGCTTGAAGAGCCCCCTGGAATTCGCAGTGGAGCTGCCGAGTTAATCGGGGTACCATAGTGTGCATTCATGCCAAGTAAGCTATACGTGAGTTCATCGGTATGTGTTTTGCCAACTAAAGAGGCGCCACTGTGGATTAGCATTTCAATTGCCGGAGCGGTTTGAGTTGCCAAGGGGTGGGTATTAAACCAGTCCGGACTACCAAAGCCAGTGGGGTAGCCAGTAATATCAAAGATATCCTTTGCTCCAAAACGCAAGCCCGCTAAGGTGCCTGCATGATGACTCGGTAATTCAACATGGGTATGCCGACAAAACGCATTAACATGATCGACGTCTAAAATTGTTTTCATTGCAGATTGGCACTCAGCTGATAGAGCGGTAAAGTTATGTATATTAGTTTATGGCATTCAAGGATGATAGATCCTAATTATTTAAAGGAAATAAAAAATGAAGTTGGTTCGCTATGGAAAAAAGGGTCAAGAAAAACCGGGTTTGATCGACGGTGGAGGTAAGTTACGGGATTTATCCAAACATATTAACGATATTAATCCTGAGCAATTAGGAAATAGTGCCTTGGCTAAGCTGGCGAAGCTAAAACCTGAATCCTTGCCCTTAGTGAAGGGTAAGCAGCGCTTTGGAGTCCCAGTCAATGGCGTCACTAAATTTATTGCCATTGGGCTTAATTACACCGATCATGCAATAGAAGCCAACATGGCAATACCAACAGAACCGATAATTTTTCTGAAAGCAAATTCA
>CAILUH010000146.1 GCA_903837335.1 uncultured beta proteobacterium
TATGTTGACAAGGAGAGCTTGCTACGTCAAGCCGATCACGTCATTTTGGTTTTACCCTATTCCGCTGAAAATCATCACACGATTGGCGCAAAAGAAATTGCGCTCATGAAGCCAACGGCGACACTGGTTAATATTGCGCGTGGCGGGATCGTTGATGATGTTGCTTTAGCGCAAGCGTTGCGGGAGAAGAAAATTTTTGCCGCTGGTCTAGATGTGTTTGAGGGCGAGCCCGTAGTACATCCTGATTTATTAAAACTGAGTAATGTGGTTTTAGCGCCGCATATTGCTAGTGGTACAGAAAAAACGCGCCGCGCCATGGTTGACTTAGCGATTCAAAATGTGCGCGCTGCTTTAGCAGGCGACAGACCGCCAAGCTTGATTAACCCCGAAGTCTTGAAGTAATTTGTTGCACCAATTGGTCGAGATGATCTTCTCGACCAAGGGTTAGTCGTCGGTTTCTTCTGGGACTTCTTTCAGGGCTAACTCGATGCCACCAAAATTATTGGCAACCCAGTTATAAACCTTGCAAGCGACCCACAGCAAACCAAAGCCAAGGATCGCATTGAGAATAAGGGCAGACAGCACCGTAAACCCGGGAATTGCGCCATCACGAATAAAAGCAACAAAGAGGGCTAAAAGGACGATTGGCACCGAAAAACATAAATAAACCAAAACCAAGGTTTTGGCGGTATGCATTGGATCTAGGAAGGTTATTTCTTTTTTAGTTAATTTCATCATGCCGTAATCTTAAAGCAGTCCTTCAAAAATCTCTACAGTAACGAAATCCCCCGCTTCAATATTGCCTTGCTCGGCTGGCAAAACAATAAAGCAGTTGGCCTCACTCATCGAGCGCAAGATTCCGGCCCCTTGGCTGCCAGTAGTACGAACGGTAGCTTGACCAGTGTCATCAAGCGTAACAATACCCCGTTGAAATTCGGTTCGACCTGGTTTTTTGCGAATGGCTTGACCGGCCCGGACTTGAAGGGTAGGAATAGTGGTTTGAGCGGCACCATTCAATTGCAATAGCGCGGCGCGCACAAATTGATAAAAGGTCACCATCACGGCAACAGGATTTCCTGGTAAGCCAAAAAATAAGGTGCTACTTTGGTGTTCTTGCGGGTTGGCGTTGTTCAAAATAGGTTTTAACAGCCCAAAAGCCATTGGCCTTCCAGGGCGCATTGCAATCTGCCAAAAGCCTACATCGCCTAATTCTTGCAAAACTTGCTTCGTAAAATCAGCTTCGCCAACCGAAACGCCGCCCGATGAAATTAAGACATCGGCCTTTAGCGTCGCTGCACAAAAGGCTTCTTTTAAGGCGAGGGGATCGTCTTGCACAATTCCGCAATCAATAATGTCTAAATTGAGGCGGGTGAGCAGGCCAATCAAGCTATAGCGGTTGCTATCGTAAACACTGCCCGAATCGAGTGCTTGATCAAGGCTGCGCAATTCATTGCCAGAGGAGAGAATGGCTACGCGTAATTTGCGCCGTACTGATAAAGTTTTAACGCCCAAAGAGGCGGCTAGACCTAAATCAGATGGTCGCAAAATACGCCCAGCCGGAAAAGCAACTTGTCCCAAACGCAAATCTTCACCTTGCAAGCGGCGATTTTCTCCCGCCCTGACAGCATTCGCTGGAAATAGCAAGGCGTTTTCTTGCGTGGCGTTAGTGATAATTTCGGTAATGAGTTCTTGGGGGATGACGGTGTCGCAAGCGGCAGGCATAAGTGCGCCAGTCATTATTTTGATGCATTCTTGAACGCCCACTTGGCCTAAATAGGGTGTGCCGGCAAACGCGGTACCAACAATTTTTAATTTTTTCTGCTCTGCATTGCTGGAGTCATTGTTGTCACCTTTGAAGGCATAACCATCCATGGCTGAATTATCTGCATTAGGAACATGCATTGGCGATAACAGATCTTCGGCCAGAATACGATTAACTGCGTCTTCAAGTTGAATCGTTTCCTTGGCGACACCCCCATTTTTTTTGTATTCCTCGGCGATTAATTGCTTAATTAATTCGCTGAGAATGTGGCGAGTCTCGATAACAGATAAGGATCCAGCACGGGTATTAAGAGTCATGATTTATTTTGCGCTTCGAGGTAGGCCAATGCTTCTAGTGACGCTAATTCTGCCGGTGTATTGGCATTCGCAAAGCACTGTTCATTTTCAAAAAGTACTGCATTACTATTCACCTTCTCAAACCAGCGGTCAATTTTGCGCTCACCACTAGCCAAAAATTGTTCCAGCGACAAGCGTACTGTTTTTTTCATCAGACAAAAAACGGCTTGATTCCATCGATGTCCTGCAGAGTCTTCAGTACGTGCATACACTAAATCAAATTGACCACGCAGTAACTCAGTACTTAAGTGGGAACCTAAATCAAGCGGAAACAGCGGAGAATCGCAAGGTACCGTGAGCAGATATTCAGTCTGGCAATGCTGCAGACCCGACATAAAACCGGCTAACGGGCCAAAATACGATGGCATTGATTCTGCTGCATTGTCATCAGCAATAACGGGGTAGCCATAGCTTTCATAATTAGTGTGATTACGATTAGCATTAATGAGGACGGTGCTAACCTGACCCTTGAGGCGCGTAAGTGCCGTTTCGATCAAGGGTTTTTTGAGGTAGGGGATTAGGCCTTTATCACTTCCACCCATCCGCTCTGCACGACCACCCGCTAAGACTAAGCCAGTAATTACTGCAGGTGGTAATGAAGCTAGGATTGCGGCCATACAGGAATGATCTTAGCCGCCGATGTAAGACATTTCAACCTTACGCCCACTTGAATTTTCGGTTGGCGTGTGTGACCCGCGGATTTCCGAATAGTGATCGTCACGTTTAGCCCAAGTATTCATGATGGCGTTCGCTATTTCTAAGTCACTTTTGTCCGAGCGTAATAGTGATTTGAAATCGACGCCTTGATGCGCAAATAGACATAAAAAAAGGTGCCCATCAGTGGAGAGTCTAGCGCGGGTACAGGTATGGCAAAAGGTTTGCGTCACACTAGAAATAACGCCAATTTCACCACCACCATCGACATAGCGCCAGCGTTGAGCCACTTCACCAAGATAGTTTGGCTCTAGTGATTGCAAGGGAAACTGCGCATCAATTAGCTTGATGACATCGCGGGATGGCATTACTTCAGCCATGTTCCAGCCATTCGAGCTTCCTACATCCATAAATTCAATCAAACGTAAGGTAATGCCAGAATTGCGGAAATGCTGTGCCATCGGCAAAATCTCGTGCTCGTTCACTCCTTTTTTGACGACCATATTGACCTTAATGGATTCAAAGCCAGCTTCTTTTGCCGCCTCAATACCATCTAGTACATCGTCCACCGCAAAATCAACATCGTTCATCTTTTTAAAAACGGCATCACTGAGTGCATCAAGACTAATCGTGATGCGCTGTAAGCCCGCATTTTTTAGCTGGCGCGCTTTTTTTCTTAAGAGACTCCCATTGGTCGTGAGGGTAAGGTCTAATTTTTGTCCTGATGGCGTGCGAACTTCTGCGAGCATTGCTACTAAAGACTCTAAATTTTTTCGTAAGAGTGGTTCACCACCAGTCAGGCGAATTTTTTCCACACCCAAGCTAGTAAAGATTTTTGTCATACGGGTGATTTCCTCAAAACGCAGTAATGCATCTTGAGATAAATAGGGATAATTTTGGTCGAAGATCGATTTCGGCATGCAATATGTACAGCGAAAATTACAACGATCGGTTACCGAGATGCGTAAATCTCGTAAGTGCCGCTGACGTAAGTCAGTCGTTCCGGCATGCACCCCTTGCAATACTGCTGGAATCGCCGCTTGGGCACCAACAGCATTGCTAATGGGAATAATGCGCGGATTGGCTGGATCAACCATACCTAAATAAGTTTATACCTAGTTAGCTTAAAAACAACAGGCTAGTTTTTATCAATCATTTTTTCTTGGCCACCCGTTTCGACTAAAACCATTGGACCGCTCGGTAAGTTCATTGGTGGTTTAGGGATACGTTCGGCACGCGGTTTAACGGGTTCAGCATTCATTTGCGTTTGTGCTTCTGCTAATTTAGACGCATCAGTGCCAACCCAAACCATGCCTGCTGATTGCACGACTTGTACTAAAGGCGCCTCTTCTAAACGTGAGAAGGAGACCTTAGGTAAAACAGCGGCAGGCTTCGGTGCCAATGAAGGCGCTTGCGTTGGTAATGCGACAGCAGGGGTATTCGATGTTGGCGCAAAACTAGCGGGTGGCTGAGCGAGGGGTACACCACTTAAATTATTTTGCAGATCGTGCAGGGGCAAAGAAGCAGAATTACCCGCCATATGCGCCATACCTACTGGTGGCCAGTTTGTAGGTGAACCAACATTGGCTTCACGGGTAACTACTTGACTTTGTTCGGCTTCATTAGGCGCAGTGTCAGCACGATTATCACCACGCTCACGTTGACCGCGACCGCGCCCACGGCGATTTCGACCACGAGGGCGATCTTCACCATTGGCGTTAACTACAGGGGCGCTATCAGCACTGGCTAGATCATTCGTCGCAGCATTAGTAGCGCTTGCGCTGCCTTCTGCATTGTCGTTACTATTTGGGTTGGCTGGACGTTCGGGACGGTTGTTACGGTTTCGTCCACGGCCATCTTGACGGGGTTTTGCTTCACGCCCATTGGCCTCTGCAGGAGCACCTGCTTCATTAGTAGTTGTTGTTGCTGGACGTTCATTGCGACCACGGCGATTGCGACCACCACGTTCATTGCCATTACGTCCTTCACGTGCTCCGCTAGGACGAGGACGTGCTTCAGGTGGGGCGACAGTTATTTCTGGGGTCGAAGTAAATAATTTCTTAATGAAGCCCATAAATCCACCGCTTGATTCTGCCACGGCTTTTTCGTTACTGGCAGATGCTCGCGCCGCACGGGGTTGGTTCATTGGCGCCGGCTGACTTGGCGTAATACCTTTAACCGCAGCCTCAGGCTTGACTTTGACTTCTTCTTTACGACTCACAATCGTATCGGCTTCTAATTCGGTAGCGGCTTCTTGCGCCATGATGTAGCTGGCTTTTTGATCATCTAAACGGGGATCATCGTGGCGTAAGCGCTCTAATTTGTAATGCGGTGTTTCAAGATGTTTATTAGGAACCATCAAGACGTTAACCTTAAAACGACTTTCAATTTTGATGACTTCAGCCCGTTTCTCGTTGAGGAGGAAAGCTGCTACTTCAACAGGAACTTGCGTATGAATAGCTGCTGTGTTGTCTTTCATCGCCTCTTCTTGGATGATGCGCAGTACTTGCAAAGCAGATGATTCAGTATCGCGAATATGGCCAGTGCCATTACAGCGAGGGCAAGTAACATGACTACCTTCTGATAGTGCTGGTCGCAATCGTTGCCGTGACATTTCCATTAAGCCGAATTTAGAAATTTTGCCCATTTGCACGCGGGCTCGATCATGGCGCAATGCATCACGCAAGCGATTCTCAACATCTTTTTGACTTTTCGCAGACTCCATGTCGATAAAGTCGATGACGATTAAACCCCCTAAATCGCGTAAACGCATTTGGCGGCCAATTTCTTCAGCAGCTTCTAGGTTAGTGCGGGTGGCGGTTTCTTCGATATCGGACCCCCTTGTGGCGCGAGCTGAATTCACGTCA
>CAILUH010000147.1 GCA_903837335.1 uncultured beta proteobacterium
AATCAACACCCCGCCTTTTGTGGGATTGAGTTTACCGAATCAACTGAGAGTATTAATAATGTTCCCGCATGGATTAGCTGCTCTATTTACCGCACTGACCGAGCCATTCCAACGACGGTACGTGAATACTTGCTTGAAGTACAAAATGATCATGCTATCTGGCAAAAGATGCCAAGACGAATGCTGCGCCACCGAGTTATGCAGCAGTGCGCCAGAATTGCTTTTGGTATTGGGATGTCTGAGGCGACGCCTAAAACTGTTCAAGCTATTGAGCAAAAGAGTGCGCCAGTAGAGCCTCTACAAGTGAAAACTGATCTTAATGGAAAAGAAGCGAGTCGAGCAACTACATTAAAAGCATTCTTATCAAAACAAGAAGGTGCATGAATAGGCCGCTACACCTCTAAAGCCTAATTTATAAGCCAAGTCTAAAAATTGTTCAAAAGGCCAGAAGAAGAAAGGGCAAGCTAGTGAGGGCTTTTATGGTGGGCCCACTAGGAATTTAACCTAGGACCAAAAGATTATGCTTACCACTACAGTTTTCACTGCCTGTTTCCAGTTTGTAGTCTGGACTGTCTCTTATCTTTACGGCCTACCCGTAAAGTTTCTACACCTTAAACAGCACTTTCACGCTGAAGGTACTCGGAGATGACTGATTTACTTAAAAATAGACTGCATTCCTGGACGCAATGAAATCTCGAAGCCCTCATTAATTGCAGAGAACATTTGATAAAAACCCGATAAAACAACAATTTCTATAAAACCTAACATACCATAAGCCTTAATTGCATTAGCCTGAACTGTATTGGGGATATTTTTGTAGATGAGTGTAGCTTTTAATACTAGTGCAGCACATTCATAAGGAGCAGAAAAATTACTACTACTAATACCTTCATCTTGCAAAACTTGAATAATATTTGCTGGAACGCCTGCTGATATAGCGTGATTAACATGGTCCTCCCACTCAAAGCTAGCTTTAGTGCTTTGCGCCACAGCTAAGACCACAAATTGATAAACTTCCCGGGATAAATGGCCTTCAAACTTTAAGTAATATCCCAACTGCTCAATTTTTTGACAAAGCTGTGGATGATTCATTAATGCAGAATATGGACCATCAAATGGTGCGCCTACACTTTTACGAGCATTAATCATTTCCTCATAAATAATACGATTTTTAGAATCTAATTTACTAGGATCAAATGATAATTGAGCCATGCGTAACCTCTTTCTTTATTCCTGATAAGACCAGTCTGCGGATGCTAAGGCCCAATCCTGAACAGGAGTAGCAAACTTTTTATCTGCTTTAATATCTATCACTGTAGGGCCATTATTTTTTAAAGCAGATTGATACGCATTTACTAGTTCACTTGGATCTGTAACAGTAATTCCATTGGCCCCCAACGATCTCGAAAAACTAGCCCAATCGATATTTGGCAACGTAGTTAGCTCTGTTGGCACCGCACCTTCAGTATGAGCTCTTAACCATACATTTCCTAAGGCAGCATTATTGATAACAACATAAATAATGGGTAGCTGATAACGAGCAGCAGTGGCAATTTCGACCCCCTCCATATGCATACAGCCATCGCCAGTGATAACGGTAACTCTTTTTTTAGGCTGTGCGCACTGTACACCAATGGCGGCCGGGATGGCCCAGCCCATAGGACCTAAATTAGTCGCGGAAATATAAGTACCTGGCTCATAGGCATCCCAATAATGGCCAGCAAAGGCTCGATGGGCTCCTGAATCAATCAACACAATGCCATCTCTAGGATAAACCTTACGTAAATCAGCAATGATTCTGGCCGGATGAATTGGTATGGCAGAACTTATACAGTTTTCTGAATCTTGAAGTCGAGGGGTTGCACGAATTGTAGCTAACCATTTTTTTCTATCAGCTATTGTTGAGCTAAGTGAGCTTTCAATAATTTTACTTTGCTCATCTAACCATTCTAAGTAAGCACCAATATCAGCAACAACAGAGTTCCCGTTCAAATGCGTTGCCATAGGCAGCGGATCTAAATTAACGCAAATAGTATTTTTTAGACTTAATTTCAAAGTCCAATTCATCGTATCCCGCTCATTCAGTCCAGAACCCAAAACTAGCAGCAGATCGGGTGGAGAATCCATAATTGCCATGCAAGAGTGGTGAGTCCCAGCATAGCCAAAAACCCCCAATGAAAGCTCATGATCTTCAGGAAAAAGACCTTTAGCTCTTAAGGTTGTTGCTACGGGAATTTGCCAACGTTCAGCAAATTGCTTTAACTTCTCTGAAGCACCTGAAAATTCAACGCCAGCTCCCGCTAATATCACAATCTTAATTGGAGGCTTACCATCCTGACTCGAAAGAAATAGTTTTAAAGATTCCTTAGAGGAAGTTATGGAAAGAATATTTGCTCTTTTTATATCTGCATTAATGGGCTCATAGGAGGCGTTAATAGTGGCTAATTGAATATCTTTCGGAATAGAAATATGAACTGGTCCCGTAGGTGCACTTAAAAGATAAATCATGGCATGGCGCCACAAATGATGAAGATTTTTAGGGTTATCAATAGAACTAGAATACTTAGTTAGCTTTGCCAATAGGCCAACATCATCGTAAGTTTGACTACTCGCGTCCTGAAACATCCCTAGACCCTCAATTTCAGTAGGCACCTCACCACTAATTAAAATTACTGGGGAACCATCTGATTTTGCAGCTGCAATAGCAGTAACTGTATTAGCTAAGCCCGGGCCACCAATACAAAGTGCGGCACCAAACTTGCCGGATGCTCTGGCATATCCATCTGCCATATAGGCAGCACCACCCTCTTGAGCCGCAACAATCGGTTTTAATTTACCGTGGCGTGCCAAAGCAGGTAAAAATGGGTCAATTAACCCACCGGGTACCAAAAAAATATGATCAAGATTTTCCTTAACCAATGAAGATAAAACGAAATCAGTACCAAGCATGAAGCTCCCCGAATAAAAATTTGTTTGTCATAGTCTAAATTCAATCTTACTCTGTATCACATGCTATATATTGTGCAATCATAACAATTTAACTTGCACTAGCCCCTAAAAAAACCAACTCTAAAGTTGTCATTTAAATTACAGATCGCGGCAAGAAAACTTGAGCCTGAATTTTAAGATTCTTGAATCATTGAATACTTGCCGAAATAGCTATTGGAAAAGCCTAGGAGGTTTTAGGAATGGGTTTGTAGCTTTAAATAATATTTACCAAGCCCAAAGTCTTTGCGGTGTTGGCCCTAATTTTCTTACAAAGGGCGGCATCTGTAATTAAAGATTCGCCATAAGATGGAATCATTTTTTTCATCTGAACTCTCCAATCACTTGGCAATAGTTTTGTAGAAGTCATTCGCTCTATTATATTTACCATGATCGCAACCGCTGTGGATGCACCTGGCGATGCTCCAAGCAAAGCCACCATGGACGAGTCTTTAGATTCAACAATCTCGGTACCAAATTCTAAAATCCCAATTTTGGTGGCATCTTTCTTAATAATTTGGACACGCTGGCCAGCGACTTCAATTAACCAGTCTTTCGCATTAGCAGTTGGGTAATATTGTTTAAGTGAATTCAGTCGATCTATACTGGATTGCAATACTTGCCCTACTAGATATTTAACAAGGCTAATGTTTGCAATGCCAACAGCTGCTAGTGGCAAGATATTGTCTGTTCGAATCGACTTGAAAAGATCGAGCCAAGATCCATACTTTAAAAATTTAGTAGAGAAGCCTGCAAAGGGGCCAAAGAGTAATGAGCGTTTACCATCGATAATGCGTGTATCCAAATGAGGTACGGACATGGGAGGTGACCCTACAGATGCAATGCCATATACCTTTGCTTCGTGCTCTCTGACTACATCTTGGTTATCGCAACGCAACCATAGGCCACTAACTGGAAAACCAGCATATCCAACTGACTCAGGAATGCCCGTCTTTTGCAATAAAGGTAGCGCAGCTCCGCCAGCGCCCAAGAAAACAAATTTGGCTATTACGAAACGCTCATTGCCATTGCGCTGATTTTTAATCGTAAGACGCCAACGCTGATCAGGTTCGCGCTGGAGATGAATAACTTCTTCTAAAAATGTAACCCGAAAACCAGATAATGTTTTTAAATGGCCAAGTAACTGAGAGGTTAATGATCCATAACTTACATCTGCCCCAGAAACAATACGTGTTGCTGCAATTTTTTGACTAACATCTCTTCCTTTAATTAACAATGGGGCCCACTCAGCAATTTGATCTGGGTCTTCGGAATATTCCATGCCGTGGAAACAATGATGGGCGCTAAGTGCCACTTGTCTTTTTTTAAGAAAAGCTACATTATTATTCCCCTCAACAAAACTCATATGAGGCACAGGATGAATAAAAGATTGCGGTTCTGTTAATGCGCCTTTTTGAACAAGATAGGACCAAAATTGACGGGACAGATCAAATTCAACATTTACTTCAAGCGCTTTAGATATGTTAATCGAGCCATCAGCGTCAATGGGGGTGTAGTTCAGCTCACAATTGGCTGCATGGCCTGTCCCTGCATTATTCCAACTTTCTGAACTTTCTAAAGCCGCACTTGCCAGCTTTTCAACAATCTCGATTGATAAATCTGGATTGATCTCCTTTAAGAAAACGCCTAAAGTAGTGCTCATAATTCCTGCGCCTACTAAGACGCAGTCAAGCTCGCTAATAGCTTTATATTCTTGCATTCGCTTTAGCTACACGGCTACCCCACTCTAGCAACTGAGTAGAACAATCGTCTCTTGCCAGAGTGCACTCAATCAGAACAGGGCCACCCTCATGCGCTAAGGCTTGCTTAATTGCAGAACTTAATTCGCCAGCCGTATTAGCGCGAATACCGAGACCATTACCTTTGCCTGCATTAAAGATATTTATTAAGCCGGCGTAATCCCAATTTTGGATATTGTTATAGGGGCCATCATGAATTTCGACTTCAATGGTATAGCCGCCATTATTCATGAGAAAAATGATGGGAGTAACCTTATAGCGAATCATGCTAGAGAGCTCTTGAGCCGTTAACTGAAAAGATCCGTCACCAATTAACGAAATCACCCTACGACCTGGTTTAGATCCAATAGCCGCCCCAAATGTAGCCCCTACCGACCAACCAATTGACCCATATTGCATCTGTACGTGATATTGCGCCCCTTTGGGTAAATGCATGAGTTGGCCATTAAACCAAGAGTCACCAGTTTCAATGAGTAAGGTAGTATCACCCGTGAGAATCGCTTGTATTTGCCTACGTAATTCTTTTAAGGACAACTTATCAGTTGGCGCAGCTGCCGGAATGATTGGAGAGTCAACTTTAAGCCGCAAAAATTCTTGCATGGAGTCGTCATTTTTCGCTACTTTGGTAGCCAAGGCAGCCAAAAAATCACTCATTTGCACATTAGCAAAATAACCTTCTGGCATGCTAATAGAATTTTTACCAATTTTTATTGATGAGTCCTTTTTATAAAGATCAGCTCTACCTGTTGTGGTGTAGTCGGTTAACTGTACTCCCGTCATAATTTGACAGTCACTAGATTCAACAATGGCAGAACAACTTGGTGGGCTACTGACATCTGGCCAATAAGTGCCGATAAAAGTGGATAAATCCTCGGGCACGATTCCCTTGGCATCGGGAGTGGTTACTACGGCGGATTCCATCTTCTTTGCCAGTTGTAAAAAGGACTCGCTCGCATCAGCAGTTCTAATATCAACACCTGCGATCAAGATGGGTTTAACAGCAGCATTGATGCGAGAAGCAGCTGCTGCAACAGCTGCATTTAAGGCTCTCTCATCACTCTTAGCCTTAAAACTAAAATTTTCTAAAAAGGAGTCGGTTGGAGCCGGGATAAGTTGACCAGCTAGGTTACAAGCAATTTCTAAATAAACCGGTTTTTTCTCAATCAAACAGACCTTAATAGCATCATCAATCATTCTGGCAGCATCTTCTAGGTGGCGAATCGCACATACTGCCTTCACTGCCGGGGCATAGCATTCCTCTTGATGATAAATATTGTATTCACCAAGAGTGTGGTGGGTTTTATAGTGCTCCGGTGAATCGTTGGTATTGGGGCCACCTGAAACTGCCAATAGGGATAAATTTTCAGCAAATGCCCCAGCAACGGCATTTAACATACTAAGACCACCTACTGTATAAGTCACAACGGCCATAGAAAAACCCGTTTCTCGAGCGTAACCATCTGCTGCGTAGCCAGCATTGAGCTCATTACAACAATTAATCATGCGCAAATCAGGCACTTTTAATAATTGATCTAATAATACTAAGGTGAAATCGCCAGGAACAGTAAAAAAATCCTTCATGCCTGCTTGCACTAGACGCAATCCCAGATAAGTACCGACACTAACTAGAGGAGAATTATTCATATCTATCTTCTTTCAAATCAAAACAATTGTTAAG
>CAILUH010000148.1 GCA_903837335.1 uncultured beta proteobacterium
TCAAGGGCTAATTCAGCTAAATACGCCATCCTGGCGGCATCAGCAACCCCCACTCCCGATAAATTAGGAGCCATATCTGATAGAACCAGGTCTACCTTACTGCCCTCCCCGCCAGGCAGCAAAGCAGTAACCGCTGCAATGCCTGCGTCTTCACGAAAATCCCCTTCGATAAAACTAACATCAGCAATGGCTTCCATCGGCAGCAAGTCAATGGCAATGATGCAGCCATCCGGCTTGCCCGACTCAATTTTGGGATTGCTTTTACCAAGCTCAACTAAGCGGGTGCGCACGTACTGCGACCAGCTACCTGGGGCACTCCCCAAATCGATGACCACCATGCCCGCTTTAATTAAGTGATCTTGCTCATCAATTTCTTTAAGCTTGTATACCGCTCGAGCCCGATAGCCATCTTTTTGGGCCATCTTTACATAGGGATCATTTAAATGATCTTGTAACCAGCTTTTATTAAATTTATTTTTTGCCACGATGGGCTATTTTCGCTGATTTTTTGGCAGCAGTACAAAAGCATGCTATTTCGAATGCACTATCATCGCAAGTTATGACTAAATTAACTATTACCCCTGCCCAACGCAAAGCGCTTAAAGCGAAAGCCCATGACCTTAATCCGGTAGTCATGATTGGCAATGCTGGCTTAAGCCCCAGCGTTATCAAAGAAGCCCAATTGGCACTTAAAAGCCATGAGCTAATTAAAATTCGGGTGCTAGGTGATGATCGTGAATTGCGTGCCGAAATGTACGATAAGCTTTGCGACGCTTTGCATGCTGCTCCTGTTCAACATATCGGTAAATTGCTGGTGGTCTGGCGACCCAAGCCTACTGCCGCAGAAGATGAGGCCTTTGCACGCTCGGCTAAAAAAACCAAGAAAAAAATTCAAGCGCCACGGACTGCGCTCAAGGCAACGCGCAAGACTGCTGCTAAAAAAGTAAGCTCACCACCCAAAACAGTTGGCAAAGGCTCGAAAGCGCCAGTACGTGAATCTAAAATTGGCTGGACTTCGGCAGGCTACACCTCGCGCAAATTAAGCGCACCAGCACCCAATCCTAAGCGCCGTAAAGTGAGACAAAGCAGTACGAAGAAAAAATTATTGGGCTAAGTATTGGGCTAATTCTGTAGGCTTACAGCAGCCCATTATTTTTTGCCACTCAGGCGCCATACCAAGATTAAACCTAAAAGACTTTGGCATAAAAATAAAATGCTCGATACGCCATGTAGCGTACTAAATAAAGTCGCTGATGATGAAAGCATCACTGGCATCCCTTGCTGTAATGCTTGATCGCGAATCATTTCTAGCCAAGGGATAAAAATAAAGGTGGCGCACAAAGTACATGTAAGCATGCCGAGTAATATCCAGCGGATGAAGCGAAATTGATTTAAGCCACGATTCACTAATAAATTGGCAAAAACCAAAAGCGCCACCGAGAATACCAGGCTGACATAAGCCTCGACACGAAAAATTGCCCCAGCAATCATGCCCGCAGCCTGGCGATCTAATGACTGAGAAAAGATCGTTGGCGCAACCAAGTAACCCACAGTGAGCAAGCTGCCGACCCATAAACTGCCTAACACCATAAATAGACGTTGTGCACTGGCGTAGCTTGAATGATCTGGCACCGAATTGACCATCGGTATAGCTGAAATGAATTTAGATATAACGCACAGCAAGAATTTCCACTTCGCGATTGCCGCCCGGCGCTTGTACTTTTACGACATCGCCCTCTTCTTTGCTAATTAAGGCCCGAGCAATCGGCGAACTAATAGAAATTTTATTTACCGCTATATCAGCCTCATCATCACCGACAATTTGATAAGTAAACTTCGTACCGTCTTCTAAATCTTCTAAATCGACCGTGGCACCAAAAACAACTTGCCCATGGACATCTAGGGAGGCCGGGTCAATGATTTGCGCTGCTGCTAATTTGCTTTCCAAATCTTGAATTCGTCCCTCAATAAACCCTTGCTTTTCTTTAGCGGCATCGTATTCGGCGTTTTCAGAAAGATCGCCTTGGGCGCGTGCTTCTGAAATAGCGTTAATCACCGCTGGACGCTCGACGTGCTTTAAGCGCTGCAGCTCTTCTTTCAGAAGTTGCGCGCCAAGCTTAGTAAGTGGAATTGTGCTCATAACCCTAATTCTAAGCTATGGCAGTGAGCGGTGTAAATCCTGCAAAGAATAGACCTCTAAAGCATCCTTACCGCCACCCGAACTTTTACTAAAGCTCAATAACCCTTCCATTACAGCTCTAGCCGCACTAATCGTTGTGTAGTAAGTTACATTATTTGCCTGGGCACTTGTACGAATCGAGCGAGAATCGGCAATGGCAGTACGGGTTTCATCTACGGTAGTAAAGACCAAGGAGATTTCCCCGTTTTTGATCATGTCAACAATATGCGGGCGACCATCTTTCACTTTATTCACCACGCGTACAGGTAAGCCTGCAGCCGTAATTGCTGCGGCTGTCCCTTTGGTAGCAACCATAGGAAAGCCCAATTCATGCAAGATGTGCGCCACTTCAACTGCTACCGCCTTATCACTGTCTTTCACAGTCAATACTACTGTGCCACTTTTAGGTAATTTAATGCCAGCGCCTAATTGCGATTTAAACAGCGCTTCGCCAAATGTACGCCCTACCCCCATTACCTCACCAGTTGAGCGCATTTCTGGACCCAAAATAGGATCAATGCCAGGAAATTTATTAAAGGGGAAGACGGCTTCTTTAACAGAGAAGTAGTTAGGAATAACCTCAGCCACAATGCCTTGCTGAGCTAAGGTTTGGCCAACCATGCAACGCGCCGCAATTTTTGCTAATTGCAAACCCGTCGCTTTAGATACATAGGGAACAGTTCGCGATGCTCGAGGGTTCACCTCGAGAACGTAAATGACATCTTTACCAGCCACATTCTGAATCGCAAACTGTACATTCATTAAGCCAATGACATTGAGACCTTTAGCCATCGCTGCAGTTTGGCGTTTTATTTCAGCGACTGTTGCGGGTACTAAGGAGTAAGGCGGCAAAGAGCAGGCCGAGTCACCCGAATGCACGCCGGCTTGTTCGATATGCTCCATCACCGCACCAATAAACACCTGCTGCCCATCGCTAATGCAATCGACATCACATTCAATCGCATCATTTAAAAACCGATCTAATAGCACTGGTGAATCATGCGAAACCTTCATTGCTTCACGCATATAGCGCTGCAAATCTCGGCCGTCGTGA
>CAILUH010000149.1 GCA_903837335.1 uncultured beta proteobacterium
TCCAAGCTGACTCATATAACCCGTAATTTCGGTGCCATATTGCTCCCGCAACCACTTTTTGGCAATTCCAGCAGCAGCAACAATGGGCGCAGTTAAACGCGCTGATGAGCGACCGCCGCCGCGCGGATCCCGCAAGCCATATTTATGGTGATAAACATAATCGGCATGACCCGGTCGAAAGCTATGCAAAATTTCACTGTAATCTTGGCTACGATGGTCGGCATTCCGTATGAGCAAACAAATCGGGGTGCCTGTCGTTTTGCCCTCAAAAACACCAGCAATAATTTCAACCTGATCTTCTTCTTTGCGCTGCGTAACATGTCTTGAGGTGCCAGGTTTACGTCGATCTAAATCAATTTGTAAGTCGGCCGCTGACAAAGGCATCCCTGGCGGGCAACCATCAACCACTGCGCCAATTGCAGGGCCGTGAGATTCGCCAAAGGTGGTCACGCAAAAGAGAAGGCCTAAGGTATTTCCAGACATACTACTATTATGGCATTCTAAGCTGGGGTACTTGGAGCAAGCCCAGAATCGTCTTGCGGCCAGTCGCGAATATAAGCCTTCAGCATCGTATTTTCAAAATCTTGAGAATCAACAATGGCTTTCGCCACATCATAGAAGGAAATAACCCCCATGAGTACTGCCCCATCAATGACGGGTAGGTAACGTGCATGCTGACCAAGCATCATCCGCCGTACTTCATCAAGCTCGGTATCCATCGTACAGGTTAAAGGTTCAGCATTCATTACTGAACGTACATGCAAGTCGGCAGTAGCACCATGATTTTTTGCCAGGGCTTGAATGACTTCCCGGAAAGTTAAGATGCCTGCGAGATTTTCATACTCCATGACCACCACTGAGCCAATATCGTGCTCATCCATTACTAAAATGGCAGTCTGTAAAAGCAAATCAGGTGAAACGGTATAGAGTGCGCTGCCCTTGACCCGCAAAATATCGCGTACTTTCATGATGCCTCCCCTAGATAACACCAATATAGCGCGAAGGCTAGCTTCCCGCAATACTAATGCACTGTCGGTTGCCTAGGCTTGTTTGATGCGCTAGATTTACTTTGCCCTGCCGCCGTCAAGTCCAGCCCGAATCACGGGTAAATTTGCCACTAAAACAGCCCCGGCTAAAGTAACCCACCAAGTGATGTAAATCCAGATTAAGGCGAGTGGCAAAATTGCAAAAGCACCGTAAACAGTTTTATAAAATGGGGTTTTGGTAATAAAGAAGCCAAAGCCAAATTTAGTCAGCTCGAAAACCAAGGCTGCACAGAATCCGCCAATCAAAGCATCCCGCCAACTTACCGGGGCGTAGGGCAAAACTCGGTAAACCACGGTATACACGGCCAGGGCCAAGCCAATCGGTAACACTGTAGCCAACAATTGCAAACCTGTACTCAGGGTTTCAGTCCAGCCCTCCGCAGCGCTTAATAACAGTGTGCTGAAATAAATCCCTACCCCAAGCAAAATCGGCCCTAAAAAGGTTGCCGCAGAATAGATCACCACCCTCCGGTGCATTGGGCGGCGAGCCTTGACCCGCCATATTTGATTAAAAGCCTGTTCGACCACTGCAATTGCCAAAATGGTTGTGAATAACAGCCCCAAAGAGCCAATAAAAGTCAGGCCTTTGGCCTTGGCGGTAAATTGATCTAA
>CAILUH010000150.1 GCA_903837335.1 uncultured beta proteobacterium
TATGCCGAAAAGTTAGCCTTACTTTCGATAGAGCCAGCTTGCGGTAAATCGGGGTGTAAGGTGCGTGCTGGAACGCCAACTGCGGTTGCCCCCGCAGGTATTTCTTTGAGAACTACTGCATTGGAGCCAATGCGGGCCCCATCGCCTACCGTAAAGCCGCCTAAGACCTTAGCGCCAGCGCTAACCACGACACCCTTACCTAAGGTGGGGTGACGCTTAACGCCTTTGTAAAGTGAGGTGCCGCCTAAGGTTACCCCTTGATAAATCGTGCAATCATCACCAATGACTGTAGTTTCACCAATGACGATGCCTAAACCATGATCAAGGAATACCCGGCGCCCAATTTTGACCCCGGGGTGTATTTCAATACCAGTAAGCCAACGTGCCAACATCGACCAAATGCGGGCGATTAATTTAAGCTCAACTTGCCAAAAAAAGTGGGCCACGCGATGCAGCCATACCGCATGCAAACCAGGATAGCAAAGTATTACCTCTAAGCGGTTACGCGCCGCGGGATCGCGGGCAATAATGGAATCGATTTCTTCGAAGAAGGCATTGGGCATAGTGAGAGTTTAATCGGAAGCGCTTATTTTTTTGTCAGCATCTGTTTGGCGATGCCCCTCAGTAAGTCAATTTCCTCTTTATGGAGTTCGGCCCTTGCGAAAAGGGCCTCTAAACGCGGCATCAATTTTTTGGGTCTATCCGGGTCAAGGTAACCGATGGATTCGAGACCTTGGCGCCAGTGCTCGGCCATGGCCGCAACCGCTATAGGGTCGGCTAACTCACTATTGGGTGCTTTGGGCCGGGAAGGTGTTTTTTGTAAGGCAATTTCGGCTTGCAATGACTGGCGCAGCGTATAGGCGCAGACCATGACTGCTTGCGCTAAATTGAGTGATGGGTATGCTGGATTGGCATCCAAATAGACCCGATGCGAGCAAAGTTTGAGGGCTTCGTTATCGAGACCCGTTCTTTCGGGTCCAAAAACGAAGGCGACTCGTTCTTCATTCATGAGTAATTGGGTTGCACGCTGAGAAGCTTCTTGCCAAGAAAGCGCTGGAGGGCCAAACTGCCGCTCGCGGCTAGTTAAACCTAGCACTAGGGAGCAATCACAGAGGGCTGGACCGAGGGTGGGTAATTCAAGCGCTTGCTCTAAGACGTCTTGAGCACCGCTGGCAAGGGCGATTGCCTCAGGGTTCTGGAATGGCCTGTCTTGGCGGGGGGCTATTAGCGTGAGGCGATGAAAGCCCATGGTTTTTATCGCCCGCGCACTAGAGCCAATATTACGGGGATGACTCGTGTGAACCAAGATCCAATTCAGCGCCTGAAAGGCAGGATGTTCAAGTGGTGGGTTCATTGCATGAATCGGGTCAGTCGGCAGATTAAGGGTTGACTCAGGAGTTATTTGGGGCATCTTCAGGTTCATTCTGCAGGGGTCTTACGCCTGATCGTTTAATATGGGCGCTTCGCCTCTGATTGTCCTGCATTTTTGAGGACGCTTACTGGCTTGTTCTTATTTAATTTGCTCACAATAATCTTATGCATCCAATGTTGAATGTGGCCATCAAGGCTGCCCGTCGTGCCGGAACCATTATTAATCGTGCCTCGCTGAATTTAGAGCGTTTGCAGGTTGATCGTAAACAACATAATGATTTTGTGACAGAAGTAGACCAACAAGCTGAAGCGGCCATTATTGAAACGCTGAGTGAAGCTTACCCAGACCATGGTTTCTTAGCAGAAGAAACGGGTAGCCACAATCCAGAAGCGGAATCGATTTGGATCATTGATCCCCTTGATGGCACAACCAATTTTATTCACGGCTTTCCACAATATGCAGTGTCTATTGCGCTCGCAGTTGCGGGCGTAACTCAGCAAGCGGTGGTGTATGACCCCTCCCGCGATGAATTGTTCACCGCTACGCGCGGCAGCGGGGCGTATTTAGATCGCAGGCGTTTACGGGTAGCAGCCGAAACCCGTTTAACCAATGCATTGTTAGGTACAGGATTCCCTTATCGGGAGGATCAAGACCTTGAAACGTATTTACGAATTTTTGCTGAAATGTCACGCCAATGTGCTGGCTTGCGTCGCCCTGGAGCCGCTTCTTTAGATTTGGTTTATGTTGCTGCCGGTCGCTATGATGGATTTTTTGAAAGCGATTTAAAGCCTTGGGATATGGCCGCGGGCGCGTTAATTGTGGCCGAAGCTGGCGGCCTAGTAGGGACATACTCAGGCGAAGAAGGCTTCTTGCAAAGCGGCGAAGTGATGGCTGCTAATCCCCGTTTATTTGCCCAAATGGCCCAAATTTTGCGGCCCTACGCTAAAGCGACAGAAAGTAATAGCGGATTAAAACGGAGTTAGTTTTTACGCCTTGACTAAGTCAAGATAGCGCACCCCATTTGCATCAATGCGCAGTGCACTCGCTTTCGGTAAAACACTCTCGGGATGATCTAAATCCCAATCTGACAAGACCCAACGTTGCCATTCGACTGCATTCAAGTTTTCATGGTGTCGGGTGGGTAAATGGGTATGCCCATGAATCAGTTGATAAGTTTTGAATTGATTGACCAGGTTTGCGCAGGCGCTTAGGGTGACATCAACTTTCATTTGCACTGTTTCGGGCTCAAAGCGAGTAGCCCGCTGATATTGAGCGGAGCTATTACTACGTAGTTGCTGAGCAATATTACGCCGCCAATGAAGAGGCATTTTTAAAAAGAGCTGTTGCAACCAGGGTTTACGAACCCACTTACGAAAAAGTTGATATGCGCTATCGGCAGTACATAAAATATCACCATGACTTAATAGATATTCAGAGCCCGCCAAGGTCACTTTAGTGGGGTCGGGCAAGAGGGTCATGCCGGTTTTCTTTAAAAAATCGGCACCGATTAAAAAATCACGGTTTCCATGAAGATAGTAAATTTTGACGTTGAGCGCTAAATTAGCCAAGACATTTTTGATTTCTAAATGAAAAGGCGAGCGTAAGCTGGCATCATCACCGACCCAATATTCAAAGAGATCGCCTAAGATAAAAACTGCCTCGACCGAGCGCGCCTCTTTTTCACAAAAATCAATCAACCGTTGCGCCGTGATCGGCATTGACGGCGTGAGATGGATATCGGAAATAAAGAGAGCGCTAGAGTAGGCTGGAATCATATTGAAATTGATTGACGATTATGCTGGGCGCTTATTTAGGCTTCCAGAACTGTTGCTTTCTCAATCGTCACATCTTCGGAGGGCACATCTTGATGAAAACCCGCATTACCGGTTTTTACTTTACGAATGACATCAACTACATCCATGCCATCACAAACTTCACCAAAGACAGCATAACCCCAGCCTTGGGGGTTGGGCGCGGTATGATTCAAAAAATCATTGTCATTTAAATTAATAAAAAATTGTGATGAAGCCGAGTGAGGCTCGTTGGTGCGGGCCATTGCTACGGTACCGCGCAGATTTTTTAAGCCATTGTTTGCCTCATTTTCAATTTCAGCCAAGGTTGATTTTTGTTTTAGGCCAGTGGTCATGCCCCCGCCTTGAATCATAAAATTATCGATAACGCGGTGAAAAATCGTGCCATCATAGTGGCCACTTTTTACATATTGTAAAAAATTCGCCACAGTTTTTGGCGCTTTAGTAGCATCAAGAGATAGGGTGATATCGCCTTTATTTGTTTTGAGAAGAACTTTGGCCATTGCTTGGTGTACTTTCTAGAAGGTTAGGAGTTGAAGTGGTAGGTAATGCAGTAATTGCTGGGGCGGCAGCCGGCTTTGCCGTTGCTGCAGGTTGCGGCACTTTGACGATGGGTGGCTTCAGAATTTCTTGCAACGCTTTATTGCGACGCGCATTCTCACGAATATTCGGTTGCAACTTTGCAGCTGCTTCATAGTTTTTGGCGGCTAAGCGAATATAAATATCACCGGAATTCGATAGTGCAGTAACGTAGTCAGGACGCAGCTTAAGCGCTAACTCCAGATAATCGCGAGCATCTATCCATTGATCTTGGCTGGCCCCAATAGCCGCTAGATTATTGTAGGGCTCTGGTAGCTCTGGAAATTGTTGGGTAATTTCAGTAAAAGTTTTTTTAGCTGCTGGAATATTATGCAATTCAATTTGTAAGCGCGCCTTCAAAAAACGCAATTGCACATTACGTGGATTCTTGATTAAGGTTAAATCAATTTGATCAACTGCCTCCTTAAATTGTTTTGCTCTAACCAGTTTTTCTATTTGGGGCGGAATGCCATCTTTTGCGAGGGCATCGGGTTCAATAATTAAAAACGACAGATAAGGTACGGCAATTGAATTGGCGATAGGTGCGGCCAAGGGATCAAACCCGGCGGCAGGGTTATAAGAAGAAACTACTGGCGCTGGCGGAGGAGTGGAGCATGCGCCTAGGAAAATTACCCCAGCCACTACTACGGCAGATAAAAACCGTTGGATTGGAAAAAAAAGAACCATGCTAGCCAACTTATTGATAAGGCACGGCAACAGAATCAGCCATTGAGGGCCCCCCCTCGTTAAAAGTAGCCTGGGGAATTGCATAGGTTTCGTTTGGATTGCCATTAATACCGGCACAACCCCCGAAATTGAAAAGCAAAGTACCACAGACCAGCAAAAGGAAATTGCGGGGCCTAGAAAAGCGGGTTTGAGGAAGGGGGGGGAGGTATGGGCTCATTCGATATACTCAGCAGTCTAACAAATTAGCAGAACTGATAACCTTCGCTGCCTTATGCTGCAAATCTATAACACCCTGAGCCGCTCGAAAGAGGTCTTTAAGCCAATAACCCCCAACCATGTAAACATTTATGTTTGCGGGATGACGGTTTACGATTATTGCCATCTTGGTCATGCTCGCGTAATGATTGTTTTTGACATGGTGGTGCGGTGGTTGACGATTTTAGGTTACGAAGTAAATTATGTGCGGAATATCACTGATATTGATGACAAAATTATTCAACGCGCACTAGAGAACAAAGAATCCATTTTAGCCTTAACTAATCGTTTTATTACTGCGATGCATCAGGATTCGGACCAATTGGGTTTATTACGGCCTACCCACGAGCCAAGAGCAACCGATTTTATCGCGCAAATGCAGGGCATGATTACTAGCTTAATTGACCAACAATTGGCTTATCAGGGCGATGATGGCGATATTAATTTTTCGGTCCGTTCATTTCCAAACTATGGTCAACTCTCGGGCAAATCCATCGATGACTTAAATGCAGGTGAACGCGTGGCGATTGGAGGTGGGAAGCGTGATCCCCTTGATTTTGTTTTATGGAAAAGCGCTAAACCTGAAGAGCCCGGTGACTCTCGCTGGAGTTCACCATGGGGAGAGGGGCGCCCAGGCTGGCATATAGAATGTTCGGCCATGTCTTGCGACCTTCTAGGAAAGCATTTTGATATTCATGGGGGTGGCACCGATTTGCAATTCCCGCACCATGAAAATGAAATTGCTCAAAGTGAAGGAGCCATTTACGGTCAAAACCGTAAACCGCTTGATCCACCCTTTGTAAATTATTGGATGCATAACGGTCATATTCGCATTAACAAAGAAAAAATGTCGAAATCGCTAGGTAATTTTTTTCTGATTCGCGATGTGCTTGCGCAATTCGATCCAGAGGTGATCCGTTTTTTTATGCTCAAGGCGCATTACCGCAGCCCAATTAATTTCAGCGACTCTCTATTAGAAGAGGCGCGGGCTGGCTTAAGCCGTCTATATACTGCGCTGGCCCAAACGCCTGGCTTTATGGCTAAAAAAATGAGCGGGCTTGGTGACCCAGCTAATGCCTGGGTCATGCGGTTTACTACCGCCATGAATGATGACTTCAATACTCCAGAAGCCATTGCCGTTTTATTTGATTTGGCAAGCGAGATTAACCGCATAAAAGGCGATGAGCGCTTAATATTGGCCCAACTATTACATCATTTAGCGAGCATCCTCAATTTTTTACAACGCGATCCAACTGTATTTTTGCAAAGTACAACCTTGGCTCATCAAAGCCCCGCTGCAGTTGGACTAAATGCTGAGTTAATTGAAGCGCAAATTGCCGCAAGAATCGCCGCTAAAGCAGCGCGTGACTTTACGCAAGCCGAT
Source organism: uncultured beta proteobacterium (assembly GCA_903837335.1). Lineage (GTDB taxonomy): Bacteria > Pseudomonadota > Gammaproteobacteria > Burkholderiales > Burkholderiaceae > Polynucleobacter. The sequence goes on from CAILUH010000150.1 coordinate 6,089, forward strand.
GCAATTCGCCAACGCCTTTTAGAGCAGGGCATTGTTTTAGAAGATCAGCCCGGAGGCGTAACCATATGGCGCCGCGCGTAATTCAATCTAACACGGTTAAAGTTACCCCAGCTAAGGCAGTAATTAAAAAAAATCTCGCCAAATTACCGGCAGGAAAAAAAGCTGCAGATATTACTGCGCCAGCCTATTGGGAGCAAGCTTGTAGCGAATTAATGAAACAGGATCGTATTTTGCGCAAACTCATTCCGCGTTATGGCACTGGTTTTTTAGTCACTCGAGGTGATGCATTTAATACCCTTGCACGAGCAATTGTAGGTCAGCAAATTTCCGTAGCGGCTGCCCAAGCAGTTTGGAATAGGCTGGAAATCAATTTAGAGAAAAAAGTGAACCCCGCTCAAGTTTTGGCGGTATCAAGCGAGCATTTGCGCAGCGCCGGATTATCCGGCCGAAAAGTGGAGTACATCCGCGATTTAGCCAGTCATTTTCACGAAGGGCGTTTACACGCAAAGCAATGGCAAGCGATGGACGATGAAAGTGTAATTCGGGAGTTAACCGATATTCGTGGCATTGGGCGGTGGACTGCAGAAATGTTTTTAATGTTTAACCTCATTCGGCCTAATGTTTTGCCCTTAGATGATATTGGCTTAATTCGGGCCATTTCCTTGAACTATTTCAGTGGCGAGCCCGTTAGTCGCCATGAAATGCGTGAGGTAGGCGAAAATTGGGCGCCATGGCGTACAGTAGCAACTTGGTATATGTGGCGCAGTATCGACCCAATTCCGGTGGAATATTAGAATTCTGAGATGAAAACCATTTTTTTAGACTTTGAGCAATCGATTGGCGAGTTAGAAGCCAAAATCGAAGAATTGCGTTTTGTGCAAGATGAGTCGGCAGTGGATATTTCGGCTGAAATTAAAACCCTGACTGAAAAAAGCCAGCAACTCACTAAAGATATTTATGCGAATTTAAGCCCCTGGCAAGTTTCCCAAGTGGCCCGGCATCCACAAAGACCTTACACCTTAGACTATATCAACGCCTTATTTACTGATTTTCGGGAATTGCATGGCGACCGTACCTTTGCAGACGACCAATCGATTATTGGTGGACTGGGTCGTTTTAATGATACAGCTTGCCTGATTATTGGCCACCAAAAAGGCCGCGATACGAAAGAGCGGGCTTTACGTAATTTTGGGATGAGCAAGCCCGAAGGGTATCGCAAAGCCATGCGCTTAATGCGCTTGGCAGAAAAATTTAAGTTACCTGTTTTTACTTTTGTAGATACACCAGGCGCCTTTCCGGGCATTGATGCTGAAGAACATAACCAATCGGAAGCGATTGGCAGAAATTTATATACCCAGGCCGAGTTAACGGTGCCAATCATTTCAACCATTATTGGTGAGGGTGGTTCTGGTGGGGCCTTAGCGATTGCAATGGGGGATGTAGTGTTGATGTTGCAATACTCTACTTATTCAGTTATTTCGCCAGAAGGATGTGCCTCTATTTTGTGGAAAACAGCTGAAAAGGCGCCTGAAGCTGCTGAGCAATTGGCCCTTACAGCGCAGCGTCTGAAGACCTTGGGCTTAATAGATCGCATTGTGAGTGAGCCTGTAGGCGGCGCGCACCGTGATTATGAAAATATGATGATGGCTATGCGTAAGGCTTTAAGTGAATCTTTAAAGATTTTTGAATCAATGGGTAAAAAAGAACTTCTCGAGCGTCGGCATGAGCGTTTAATGAGCTATGGCAAATTCAAGGAAGCTGAACTCAAAGCTACCTAGCCGCAGCAGTAGTCGGGCTATCAAGACTCAGCTACCAAACGGCAAAGATACGGCGATTGGCATTGCTTTGAGTGGTGGTCTCGATTCAATGGTGCTTTTTGACGCAGTGATGCGCAATCTTTCTGCCCAGAATGCCAACTCGAAGAATCAAAAAAAACCGATTTGGGTTTTTCATATTCACCATGGCTTACAAAAATCAGCCGATGCTTGGCTTGATTTTTGCGCCCTAGCTGCGAAACGCAAAAAAGTTCATTTCGATTTTCGTTTATTGCAATTACCAGTAAATACCAATGAGGCCGAAGCTCGTCTAGCCCGTTATGAAGCCCTAGCCGATTTATGTGAAGTACATGGTGTTAGTGATTTATTGCTCGCTCATCATCAAAATGATCAAGCAGAAACTGTACTCTTGCAATTGCTTCGTGGCGCAGGTGTGCGTGGTTTATCGGGTATGCCGATGACGCGGACCATGGGGCAAGTGGAATCTAATATTGAGGCTAAATCTATTACCTTGTGGCGACCTTTGCTCGATTTATCTCGCGCAGAATTAGAAGCTTATGCCAAGCAATATCGTCTGCAGTGGGTCGAGGATCCGTCGAATCGCCGTTTTATGTATCGCCGTAATGCGGTGCGCCATGCACTGCTGCCAAAGCTAGAGCTAATTCAGCCGGGTGCAATTGCAAACTTAGCCCGAAGCGCAAAATTATTGAGTGAGTCGAGTCATTTGCTAGAGCGCTTAGCAGAACTAGATGGCGCTGAAATTTTGCAATCCTCAAAAACTGCTCCGTTGGAAACAGTATTAAAAGTAAAACCCTTATTAGATTTATATAAAAAAGATGCCGCAGCAGCGAACAATGTCGTGCGTTATTGGTTGAATCAATTGGGTTTAGCAATGCCATCAGTAGAGCGTTTGCAGTCGTGGTGGTTAGACTTGCAACGGGTGCGTAGTGATGCTCGTTTGGAGTTTATGCATGATGGTGGGGTAATTCGTCTATGGCGCGGGCAATTAACTTATGAAGCGTTAGCAAATCAACAGGATGTTCTCAAAGCTTCAGCAGGGAAGTGGGTTTTTTTACCTTTGCCTTTGCGAAGTAAGCGTTTAGGTCTGGCAGCAGAATGGGTGGCACAAGCGCAGCTGAGTGGCATGATTGAATACCGCTTGCGCAAAGGTGGGGAACGTTTTCAAAAAACGGCTCGAGGGGCGACTAAAACACTCAAAAATTTATTTCAAGAGCAGGCGATTCCGCCATGGCAACGCCAGGCTCCTTTGCTCTTTATTGATAATGAACTCGTGGCAGTTGCCGGTATTGGAGTGAGTCATCCGCATTTGGTTGCCACAGGTAAACGGGTTTGGCCTGAGTGGCAAGCTTGAATACTTTGGCTAGAGCGCTGCAAACCTTGTAAAATAAAGCCTTTAAGCAAGCTTTCTACCTTCTTTTATGGCAATTATTGTTCACAAGTACGGCGGTACATCGATGGGCTCGGTTGAGCGCATTCAGAATGTAGCCAAGCGCGTCGCTAAATGGATGCGAGCTGGCCACCAAGTGGTGGTAGTGCCATCGGCTATGTCGGGTGAAACCAATCGCTTATTGGGTTTAGCTAAGGATATTCACCCTAATCCTAATCCGCGTGAATTAGATCAAATTGCCTCGACCGGTGAGCAGGTGAGTTCGGGTTTATTAGCCCTGGCTTTGCACCGCGAGGGGATTGATGCGGTTAGTTATGCGGGCTGGCAAGTAACGATTCATACGGATTCTGCTTTTACAAAAGCCCGCATTATGGGTATTGAAGATGAAAAAATTCGGGCCGATTTGAATTTAGGCAAAGCAGTTGTGATAACCGGGTTTCAAGGCGTCGATCCGCATGGCAACATCACTACTTTAGGTCGTGGTGGTTCTGATACATCGGCGGTTGCAGTGGCTGCAGCACTGAAGGCAGAAGAATGTTTAATTTATACGGATGTAGATGGGGTCTATACCACCGACCCCCGAGTTTGCGAAGATGCACGCCGACTCAATAAAATTACCTTTGAAGAAATGCTGGAAATGGCAAGCTTAGGTTCAAAGGTGTTGCAAATTCGTTCAGTTGAATTTGCTGGCAAGTACCAAGTTAAAACTCGGGTACTGTCTTCGATGACAGACCCCTTAATTGCGCTTGAACAAGAAATGAAGTCGGGCACATTAATTACATTTGAAGAGGACAGCACCATGGAAGCCGCCGTTATTTCGGGTATTGCATTTGCACGCGATGAAGCCAAAATTACTGTCTTAAGTGTGCCTGACCGCCCTGGCATTGCATATCAAATTTTAGGCCCCATTGCCGATGCGAATATTGACGTTGACATGATTATTCAAAATCAATCGGTTGATGGCAAGACTGACTTTACCTTTACCGTACCAAGGGCTGAATATCAAAAAGCCATTGATTTATTGAAAAACTCAGTACAAGCGCATATTGGTGCCAAAGAAATTACTGGTGATCCTAAGGTTTCCAAGGTCTCGGTAGTCGGCGTTGGTATGCGTTCGCATGTGGGTGTTGCCAGCAAAATGTTCCGCACCCTCTCGGAAGAGGGTATTAATATTCTGATGATTTCTACTAGTGAAATTAAAATTTCCGTAGTGGTCGATGAAAAATACATGGAATTAGCTGTACGGGCTTTGCACAAATCATTTGAGTTAGATCAGGCTTAGTTTTGCCTTGATAAAGCAGCCTTGGAAGGGGCTGTGAGGCCATATTTGGCTGTTTTACCAACACTCCGTTAAACTAGCGGCTGTTGTAATTATTGTGACTGAATACGGAGACGTGGCCGAGCTGGTCGAAGGCACTCCCCTGCTAAGGGAGCATCGGGGCTAAAACTCTGATCGGAGGTTCGAATCCTCTCGTCTCCGCCA
>CAILUH010000151.1 GCA_903837335.1 uncultured beta proteobacterium
ATGCCAGGCGATAACGTAACAATTACCGTGAAGCTCATCGCCCCGATCGCCATGGAAGAAGGTTTACGTTTCGCAATCCGCGAAGGTGGCCGTACCGTTGGCGCTGGTGTAGTGGCAAAGATTTTGGCTTAGGGTTTGATTTAGTTTTTTAGTTTTCGGTTTGCAATTCACCTGGCCTTGTGCTGCAAAGTCAGGTGCGCTCTTTAGATAGATAACCGCGGCAGCACCGCATTGCTCTTTGGAAAAATTATGCAAAACCAAAAAATTCGTATTCGTCTTAAAGCTTTTGATTACCGCTTAATTGATCAATCTGCAGCTGAGATTGTTGACACAGCAAAACGCACTGGGGCTGTTGTTAAGGGTCCAGTACCTTTGCCAACCCGTATTGAGCGGTTTGACTTGCTGCGTTCGCCGCACGTGAATAAAACATCGCGTGATCAGATGGAAATCCGCACCCATTTACGTTTAATGGATATCGTTGACCCAACTGAAAAAACGGTTGATGCCTTGATGAAGCTTGATTTACCAGCTGGTGTAGATGTTGAAATTAAGCTGCAGTAAGGTTATAAAGCCCAGCGTTCTTGCTAAGCGCCTGAATCTGGGATAGAATCATAGGCTTTTCCGGGTTTATAGCGGCATTAATAAACCTAGTTATATTGTAGTATTGTCGAAATTTTGTTTTAAGTCATTGATTTATAAGTAATATTTTACTTTATAGATTAGTTATTAAATTATTGCCGGCCAATCGAAGTCGGCGTGGAGTTTGAAAATGAGCTTAGGCTTGATCGGCCGTAAGGTCGGCATGACCCGTCTTTTTACGGATGAAGGTGAAGCAATTCCCGTCACTGTAATTGACGTTAGCGATAACCGAGTTGCACAGGTTAAAACCTTGGCTACTGATGGCTATGATGCTGTTCAGTTGGCTCACGGTACCCGTAGAGCAAGTCGCGTTACTAAATCTATGGCTGGACACTTTGCTAAAGCAGGCGTTTTAGCAGGCAACGGCCTTAATGAATTCACCTTAGACTCAGCAAAAGTTAGCGAGTTCGCGCCCGGCCAAGTTGTCGGCGTTGATACGTTTACTGCTGGTCAAAAAGTTGACGTACAAGGTGTAACCATTGGTAAGGGTTACGCAGGTACGATTAAGCGTCACCACTTTAAGTCGGGTCGCGCTAGTCACGGTAATTCGCGTTCACATAACGTACCCGGTTCGATTGGTATGGCACAAGATCCAGGTCGAGTGTTTCCAGGAAAACGCATGACCGGCCACCTTGGTGACGAAACGCGCACCGCACAAAATTTAGTCATTGCCCGCATTGATGCAGAACGTAGCCTCATTATGGTTAAGGGCGCAGTTCCAGGCGCTCCTGGCGGCAAAGTCATCGTTACTCCAGCGGTTAAAACACCGCTGAAGAAAAAATAAGGAGAGCCCCAAATGGAAATTAAGCTTCTCCAAGATAACGGCACATTAGCAGCCGGTATTCAAGCCTCACCAGAGATTTTTGAGCGCGAGTATAACGAGGCGCTAATACATCAAGTGGTGGTTGCATATCAAGCTAACGCGCGCAGTGGTAATAGCGCGCAAAAAGACCGCGAACAAGTTAAGCACAGCACGAAAAAACCATGGCGCCAAAAAGGCACGGGTCGGGCACGTGCTGGTATGACTTCATCGCCACTGTGGCGTGGAGGCGGTCGGATATTCCCTAATTCACCAGAAGTAAATTACAGCCACAAAGTAAATAAAAAAATGTATCGCGCTGGCATGAAATCGATTCTGTCGCAGTTGGCCCGCGAAGGTCGTCTGAATGTCATCGATGAATTTAAATTAGATGCGCCAAAAACGAAGCAATTAGCTGATAAAGTCAAAGCCATGGGTCTTGACTCAGTGCTTATTATTGTTGACCAAGTTAGTGAAAATTTGTACTTGGCCTCACGCAATCTGTACAAAATTGCAGTCATGGAGCCACAGCATGCAGACCCATTGGCATTGGTGCAGTTCCAAAAAGTATTGGTTAGCAAAGCAGCGATTGCAAAAATCGAGGAGTTGCTGAAATGAATCTAGTACGCAAAAACGATCACAAACTAATGAAGGTATTGCTAGGTCCAGTTATTTCGGAAAAAGCAACCATGGTGGCTGACAAAAATGAACAAGTCGTTTTTCAAGTTGCTCGCGAAGCTAATAAGTTGGATGTAAAGCAAGCGGTTGAATTACTCTTTAAGGTACAAGTTGACTCGGTACAAATTGTCAATCAAAAAGGCAAGCCGAAGCGCTATGGCCGTTTTGAAGGGCGTCGTGACCACACTAAAAAAGCGTATGTCAATTTGAAGCCCGGTCAAGAAATTAACTTTGAAGCGGAGGCAAGTTAACCATGCCACTGATGAAAACAAAACCGACCTCACCAGGTCGTCGTTCAATGGTCAAGGTGGTAAATCCTGATCTGCATAAAGGCAAACCTTTTGCAGCGTTAGTTGAGCCACAGTTCCAAAAAGCAGGCCGTAACAACAATGGCCATATCACTACTCGTCATAAAGGTGGTGGACATAAGCATCATTACCGCGTAGTAGATTTCAAGCGGAATGATAAAGATGGCATACCAGCAAAAGTAGAGCGCTTAGAATACGATCCCAATCGTAGCGCCAACATTGCTTTATTGCTGTTCGCTGATGGCGAAAGACGTTACATCATTGCGACTAAAGGCATGACCGTTGGCCAACAAATTATGAATGGCTCTGAGGCTGCAATTAAGGCGGGCAATAATTTACCTATTCGTAATATTCCCATTGGTAGCACGATCCATTGTGTTGAAATGTTGCCAGGCAAGGGCGCACAAATTGCTCGCTCTGCGGGTGCTTCAGCAGTATTGTTGGCGCGCGAAGGCGTTTATGCGCAGGTCCGTTTACGCTCAGGCGAAGTTCGTCGGGTGTTAATCGAGTGCCGCGCCACAATTGGTGAAGTGGGTAACGAAGAACACAGTTTGCGCCAAATTGGTAAAGCAGGCGCAAATCGCTGGCGGGGAATTCGACCCACCGTTCGTGGTGTTGCCATGAACCCAGTTGATCACCCACATGGTGGTGGTGAAGGCAAAACTGGCGAAGGTCGTGTACCTGTATCGCCATGGGGAACGCCAACCAAAGGTTATCGCACGCGCCGCAATAAGCGCACAACGACAATGATTGTTCAGCGTCGTCAGAAGCGTTAATGACTAAGCGATTAAGGAAAAATACATGACACGTTCCGCGAAAAAAGGCCCATTTTGTGATGCCAGCTTAGTAAAAAAAGTTGAAGTCGCACAGGCTAATAAAGATAAAAAGCCGATCAAAACTTGGTCGCGCCGTTCCACAATATTGCCAGACTTCATTGGCTTGACGTTAGCCGTGCATAACGGTCGTCAGCATGTGCCAGTCTACGTTTCAGAAAATATGGTGGGTCATAAGCTAGGTGAGTTTGCCTTGACCCGTACTTTCAAAGGCCACTCGGCCGATAAGAAAGTTGTGAAGAAGTAAGGGGATGATGATGGAAGTGAAAGCAACTCATAAAAGCGCCCGCATTTCGGCACAAAAAACGCGTTTGGTCGCCGATCAAATTCGTGGCTTGCCAATTGCTCGAGCTATGCATATTTTAAATTTCAGCCCCAAGAAAGCGGCTTTTATTGTTAAAAAAGTAGTTGAATCGGCGATTGCAAATGCCGAGCACAATAAAGGTGCCGATATTGATGAGCTCAAAGTAGCCACCGTCATTGTCGATAAAGCAACTTCATTAAAACGTTTTACTGCGCGCGCTAAAGGCCGTGGTAATCAAATTGAAAAACAAACTTGTCACATTTGCGTGACCCTGAGTAATTAAGGAAAGTTATGGGCCAAAAAATAAATCCCACTGGATTCCGACTCTCGGTAACCAAGAATTGGACTTCACGTTGGTATGCTAACAATACTGATTTTGCGAAGATGCTGAAAGAAGACGTTGATGTTCGTCTTTATCTCAAAAAGAAACTAAAAAATGCGTCGGTTAGTAAAGTCATTATTGAGCGCCCTGCAAAAAATGCGCGTATTACGATTTATAGCTCACGCCCCGGTGTTGTTATTGGTAAGAAGGGTGAAGATATTGAAGTGCTTCGCCGTGAATTACAAAAGCGTATGGGCGTTCCTGTGCATGTCAATATTGAAGAAATTCGTAAGCCCGAAGTTGATGCGCAGTTAATCGCTGATTCGATTACACAGCAACTTGAAAAACGCATCATGTTCCGTAGAGCAATGAAGCGTGCAATGCAAAGCGCAATGCGTTTGGGTGCTCAAGGTATCAAAATTATGTCCTCAGGTCGCTTAAATGGTGCAGAAATTGCGCGCCGCGAATGGTACCGTGAAGGCCGTGTTCCATTACATACCTTGAAGGCCGATATTGATTACGCGACCTCTGAAGCAGAAACTACTTACGGCATCATTGGCGTAAAAGTTTGGGTTTATAAGGGCGATACTTTGGGTCGTGGTGCTGAAGCGCCACCAGTAGCAAGTGCCCCAGCAATTGAGCCAAGTGTTGATGATAAAAAATCCCGTCGTGCGCCTGCTAAAACTGCACGTCGTAGCCCGGCTGCTGGTGATAAGACGGCAGTAGCATTAGATGAAAAACCAAAAGTAACAACTAAACCCGTTGTGAAGCGGGTACGTAAAGCGGTTGAAGTGGGCAGTGCAGAGAATGCAGTCCCTGCTGCTGAGACGAAGAAGTCAGGAGATTAAGTATGTTACAACCTAAGCGTCGCAAATTTCGTAAAGAGCAAAAAGGCCGCAATACCGGCGTTGCCACTCGTGGTAGCTCAGTATCCTTTGGCGACTTTGGCCTCAAAGCAGTTGGCCGTGGTCGTTTAACAGCGCGCCAAATTGAATCTGCAAGACGTGCCATGACACGACACATTAAGCGTGGCGGTCGAATTTGGATTCGTATTTTCCCTGATAAGCCTATTTCACAAAAACCCGCTGAAGTACGTATGGGTAACGGCAAAGGTAATCCCGAATATTACGTGGCAGAAATTCAGCCAGGTAAGGTTTTATACGAAATGGATGGTGTAGATGAGGCATTGGCGCGCGAAGCTTTTAAGTTAGCTGCAGCTAAATTGCCACTCCAAACTACCTTCGTAATTCGCCATCTGGGCTAATTAGGATAGATGAATATGACAAATAAAGACTTACAAACAAAAGATCTGGGTGCTTTAAATAGCGAACTTTCAGAATTGCTCAAAGCGAGTTTTAAGCTGCGCATGCAAAAAGGCACTCAACAACTTCAAAATACCAGTCAATTGGGCAAGGTCAAGCGCGATATTGCGCGTGTAAAAACCTTTATTACCCAAAAAACTGTACAGAAATAAGGTGGGCATATGACAGAAACTTCTACACCCTTACGCCGCACTCTAATTGGACGGGTAGTAAGCGACAAAATGCAAAAAACCGTGACGGTGTTAGTTGAGCGTCAAGTTAAGCATGCCTTGTATGGCAAATATGTTGGTCATTCCAAGAAATACCATGCGCATGATGAAGCTGGTCAGTACAAAATGGGCGACACCGTTGAAATTGCTGAGTCGCGCCCCATTTCACGCACGAAATCATGGGTTGTTACACGGTTAGTTGAGGCTTCGCGGGGTATTTAAAGAATTTTGCGCGGTTTTAGGGCCAATTGGCTTGCCAGACCGCGCTTTTCGTTATAGAATCATGGGCTTTACGCAGTAAACGACGCAGTAAACGAGATAGTATTTTCATTAATTCCGGGTTTTGGCTGTTCTGCCAAAGCCCTTAGACGGAACCAAGACTGTTTGCCTTTGGCTAATAAGTTGGGGATTAAAAATGATTCAGACCGAAAGTAGATTGCAGGTTGCCGACAATACAGGCGCCAGTGAAGTGTTATGCATCAAAGTATTGGGCGGCTCCAAAAGACGCTATGCCAACATTGGCGATGTTATTAAAGTCAGCGTTAAGTCTGCTGCGCCACGTGGCCGCGTTAAAAAAGGCGATATTTATAACGCTGTAGTTGTGCGCACTGCCAAAGGCGTGCGGCGCCCCGATGGTTCACTTATTAAGTTTGATGAAAATGCCGCGGTGTTATTGAACGCCAAATTAGAGCCAATTGGCACTCGAATTTTCGGACCAGTAACGCGCGAATTACGTACCGAGAAGTTTATGAAAATTGTTTCGCTTGCACCAGAAGTTATTTAAAGCAGAGATTTAAGAGGCTGATATGAAAAAAATTCGTAAAGGCGATTCGGTGGTGGTATTAACGGGTCGCGATAAAGGCAAAACCGGCACAGTGACAACGGTGATGGAAGAAAAGCTCGTAGTAGAGGGTATCAACGTCTACAAAAAAGCCACTAAACCGAATCCTGCCGCTGGTGTTACTGGCGGAATGATTGATAAGGTTATGCCTATCCATATTTCCAATGTTGCGTTGGTTGATGGCAACGGTAAAGCATCACGAGTTGGTATCAAACTCGTTGATGGTAAAAAAGTCCGCTATTTGAAAACCACTGGCTCTAGCTTAAGCGCTTAAGGAATTTGGAGAAATTATGAGTACCCGTTTTCAAGAACATTACAAAGAAAAAGTAGTTGCTGATTTAATGGCGAAGTTTGGCTATAAGTCGGTAATGCAAGTACCGCGTGTAACCAAAATTACGCTTAATATGGGCCTAGGAGAGGCTGTTAACGATAAGAAAATTATTGAAAACGCCGTTAGCGACTTAACTAAAGTTGCCGGTCAAAAACCCGTTGTTACTAAAGCACGTAAAGCCATTGCCGGTTTTAAAATTCGTCAAGGTTATCCTATTGGTGCCATGGTCACTTTACGTGGCGCAAAGATGTACGAGTTTTTAGATCGCTTTGTGACCGTTGCGTTACCCCGGGTACGCGATTTCCGTGGTATCTCAGGTAAGGCCTTTGACGGTCGTGGTAATTACAACATCGGCGTGAAAGAGCAAATTATTTTCCCCGAAATTGAGTACGACAAAATTGATTCCCTTCGCGGCCTCAATGTAAGCATTACTACCACTGCCAAAACCGATGAGGAAGCGAAAGCACTCTTGGCAGCATTTAAATTCCCATTCCGCAATTAAGAGGTTAACGTGGCAAAAATGTCCCTGATTGAGCGCGAAAAAAAGCGCGTTAAATGTGCTGAAAAATATGCGGTTAAGCGCGCCGAACTAAAAGCTATCATTGCTGATACTTCAAGAAGCGATGAAGAACGCTATGAAGCTCGCTTAAAGTTGCAGGCCCTACCAAGAAACGCAAGCCCGATTCGTCAACGGAATCGTTGTTCATTAACCGGTCGGCCACGTGGCACATTCCGTAAGTTTGGATTGGCACGCGGCAAAATTCGTGAAATCGCTTTTCGTGGCGAGATCCCCGGTTTAACCAAGGCCAGCTGGTAAGCGGCGAAAGAATTCAGGAGAACTTATGAGCATCAGCGATCCAATCGCCGACATGTTAACAAGGATTCGCAACGCGCAAGCGGTGCAAAAACCGAACGTTATCATGCCGTCATCAAAAATTAAAGTTTCCATTGCTAAAGTCTTGCAAGATGAAGGCTATATCGATGGTTTTGAAATTCAAGGCGAAGCAGCTAAGCCAGTGCTAAAAATTGAACTCAAATATTATGCAGGCCGCCCTGTCATTGAGCGCATCGATCGGGTATCAACTCCGAGTTTGCGTATTTATAAGGGACGTCACGACATTCCTCAAGTAATGAATGGTTTGGGAGTGGCAATTATTTCGACCCCGCAAGGCGTAATGACTGATCGCAAAGCACGCGCAACCGGCGTGGGCGGCGAAGTTATTTGCTATATCGCCTAAGGAGATCTTCATGTCTAGAGTCGGAAAATCCCCCATTCCAGTGCCTAAGGGCGCAGAAATTAATATCAGTGGCGCATTGGTTACGGTTAAAGGCCCACTGGGAACTTTGACGCACAATTTACATCCATCTATTGGTTTGCAGCAGGCTGACGGAATTATTACCGTTGAATTGAAAGATAGCTCACCCGAAGCGGGCGCATTATCAGGCACGACTCGTGCCTTAGTGAACAATATGTTGCTTGGAGTAACACAAGGTTTTGAGCGTAAGTTGAGTTTAGTTGGCGTTGGATATCGCGCTCAAGCTCAAGGTGACGCACTAAAATTGCAATTGGGTTTTTCGCATGACATTATTTATAACCTGCCAAAAGGTGTAAAAGCAGAAACTCCGTCGCAAACAGAAATTATTATTAAAGGCGCCAGCAAGCAACAAGTTGGTCAGGTTGCTGCTGAAGTGCGTGCGTATCGTTCACCCGAGCCCTATAAAGGTAAAGGCGTGCGCTATGTCGACGAAGTAGTTCATCTGAAAGAAACTAAGAAGAAGTAAGCGAGATTATCTATGAATAAAGACGAATCAAGACAGCGCCGTGCACGCCAAACGCGTATTCGAATTGCAGAGCAGATTGCCAATCGCCTAACAGTGATTCGCAGTAACGCGCATATTTCTGCGCAAGTGTATAGCCCGTGCGGTACTAAGGTGCTAGCAGCTGCCTCAACTATGGAAAAAGATTTACGCCAGGCACTTAAAAATGGCGGCAATAGTGCAGCAGCGCAACAAATTGGCAAATTAATTGCTGAACGTGCGGTTAAGGCTGGCATTGTCGATGTGGCATTTGATCGCTCTGGTCACCGTTATCACGGACGAATTAAGGCATTGGCTGAGGCAGCACGCGAAGCCGGCCTCAAGTTCTAATTATTGGGTTTAGGAAAAAAAATGGCAAAAATGCAAACCAAAATGCAATCAGAAGAACGCGATGATGGTCTTCGTGAAAAGATGATTGCAGTTAATCGCGTTACTAAGGTAGTTAAAGGCGGACGAATTCTAGGCTTTGCCGCGTTAACTGTAGTTGGTGACGGTGATGGCCGAATTGGTATGGGCAAAGGTAAATCAAAAGAAGTGCCAGTGGCCGTACAAAAAGCAATGGATGAAGCCCGTCGCAAAATGATTAAGGTACCCCTTCGTAAGGGCACGTTACAGCACTCCGTTATTGGCCAACATGGCGCTTCGCGAGTATTGATGTCACCAGCTAAAGAAGGTACTGGCGTGATTGCTGGCGGTCCAATGCGCGCCATTTTTGATGTGATGGGCGTGACCAATGTGGTTGCTAAGTCTATTGGCTCTACTAACCCTTACAACATGGTACGTGCAACCATTGATGGTTTAAGCAAGATGAGTACTCCGGCTGAAATTGCTGCTAAGCGCGGTAAATCAGTTGAAGAAATTCTTGGTTAAGCAGATCCAGAATAGGAATTAAATATGACAACAAATCAATCCAATCCAACAGTCAAATTGCAGCTTGTTCGCAGTTTGGTTGGCACGCGTGAAAGCCATCGTGCAACTGTGCGTGGCTTAGGCCTACGCCGGATTAATTCAGTTTCAGAATTGCAAGATACCCCAGCGGTACGCGGCATGATGAATAAGGTTTCTTATTTGATCAAGGTCATTAGCTAAAAGATCAGAAAGTAAATAGGTAAAAAAATGCAACTTAATACAATTAAACCTGCTGCTGGCGCTAAGAAAAATCGACGTCGAGTTGGCCGTGGTATTGGCTCAGGCTTAGGTAAAACTGCAGGTCGCGGCCATAAGGGCCAAAAATCGCGCTCGGGTGGTTTTCATAAGGTCGGCTTCGAAGGCGGTCAAATGCCGATGTATCGTCGTTTACCAAAACGCGGTTTCGTTTCCTTAACCCGTCGCCACGTTGGTCAAATTACCTTGAATGATCTAGAAAAAATGGGTGTGGCTGAGGTCGATTTGTTGGTTTTAAGACAGCATGGTTTAGCAGGCGAACAAATTCAGGCAGTAAAAGTCGTTAAAACCGGCGAACTAAAGCGCGCTGTTATTTTAAAAGGCTTAACAGCCACAGCTGGTGCTAAGGCAGCAATTGAAGCAGCCGGCGGCCAAGTTTTGGAAGCGGTGTAATTAACTAATCCCATGGCAATCGCGACACCTACTATCTCCAGCATCGCGCAATCGGGCAATAAGTTCGGTGACTTACGTCGTCGCTTAGTTTTCCTTTTACTCGCTTTATTGGTTTATCGCATTGGCGCACATATTCCTGTGCCTGGAATCGATCCTGATCAGTTAGCCCAGTTATTTGCCGGTCAAAAAGATGGTATTTTGGGGATGTTTAATTTGTTTTCAGGCGGTGCGTTATCGCGCTTTACGGTATTTGCGCTTGGCATCATGCCGTACATCTCTGCCTCGATCATCATGCAGCTCATGACTATTGTGTTGCCTTCACTTGAGGCCATGAAAAAAGAAGGTCCAGCAGGACAGCGAAAAATAACTCAGTACACGCGCTATGCCACAGTGTTATTGGCCACTTTTCAAGCGCTTGGAATTTCTGTTGCGCTTGAGGCGCAGCCTGGTCTAGTCATTGATCCAAGCATGATATTTCGTTTAAATACTGTAGTTACCTTGGTTACGGGTACGATGTTCTTGATGTGGGTTGGCGAGCAAATTACTGAGCGCGGCTTAGGAAATGGTATTTCGATTATTATTTTTGGCGGTATTGTTTCAGGGCTTCCTAGTGCACTAGGAAGCTTACTAGAGTTAGTGCGTACTGGCTCAATGAACATTTTGTCAGCCATCTTCATTGTGACTATCGTAATTGGCGTAACGTATTTTGTGGTTTTTGTTGAACGTGGCCAGCGGCGCATTTTGGTTAATTATGCCAAGCGACAAGTAGGCAATAAAGTGTATGGCGGTCAATCCTCGCATCTGCCGCTGAAATTAAATATGGCGGGCGTTATTCCTCCTATTTTTGCTTCCTCAATTATTTTATTTCCAGCGACGATAGCCGGTTGGTTTACCTCAGGTGAAAATAGCAATATGTTTAGTCGCGGACTGAAAGATTTAGCCGCAACGCTAGCCCCAGGTCAGCCGGTTTATACAATTCTTTATGCTGCTGCAATTATTTTCTTTTGCTTTTTTTATACGGCTTTAGTTTTTAATAGTAAAGATACTGCTGAAAATTTAAAGAAAAGCGGCGCCTTCGTGCCGGGTATTCGACCAGGCGAGCAAACTGCTCGTTATATCGACAAAATTTTAGTGCGACTAACTTTAGGCGGCGCTATTTATATGGTTTTAGTTTGCCTATTACCAGAATTTTTAGTTTTGAAGTACAACGTCCCGTTTTATTTTGGCGGTACATCCTTATTAATTATTGTCGTTGTGGCCATGGATTTTATGGCTCAAGTGCAATCATTTGTGATGCAACAGCAGTATGGCTCTTTAATGAAAAAAGCCAATTTTAAGATGGGTTCCGCACTGTAATTATGTCTAAAGATGATGTTATTCAGATGGCGGGTGAGATTATTGAAAATTTACCAAATGCGATGTTTCGAGTGAAGTTAGAAAACGGGCATGTTGTTTTGGGTCATATTTCAGGCAAGATGCGCATGCATTACATTCGCATTCTGCCAGGGGATAAGGTAACGGTGGAGATGACTCCATACGACCTAACGCGCGCAAGAATTATTTTCCGTGCGAAGTAGTGATTAAGTAGTCAGTATATTTAAAGAGGTGAATGATGAAAGTTTTAGCATCCGTAAAAGTTATTTGCAGAAATTGCAAGGTCATTAAGCGTAAACGCGTTGTGCGTGTGATTTGCTCGTCAGATCCACGTCATAAGCAGCGCCAAGGCTGATTCGGTTAATTAAGAGGAAATCTCATGGCACGTATCGCTGGGGTCAATATCCCAAATCATCAACATACCGTTATTGGTTTGACGGCAATCTATGGCATTGGAACAACCCAAGCCAGAAAAATCTGCCAATCTACCGGTGTAGCTTTTGATAAAAAAATTAAAGATCTCACTGACGCTGATTTAGAAAAGCTACGTGATGAAGTTGGCAAATTGACGACCGAAGGCGATTTACGTCGTGAAGTCACAATGAGCATTAAACGTTTGATGGACTTAGCCTGTTATCGTGGCGTTCGTCATCGTAAGGGCTTGCCGGTTCGCGGCCAACGTACCAAGACGAATGCACGTACCCGCAAAGGCCCGCGTAAGTCTGGCATTGCACTGAAGAAATAATCAAGAAAGCGTACTGAAATGGCAAAACCACAAACCGCAGCAGCAACCGCTCAGCGTGCTCGCAAAAAAGTAAAAAAGAACGTTGCCGATGGTATCGCGCACGTGCACGCTTCTTTTAATAACACCATTATTACGATTACTGATCGTCAAGGGAATGCCTTGTCTTGGGCTACTTCCGGCGGGCAGGGCTTTAAAGGCTCACGCAAGTCAACCCCATTTGCAGCGCAAGTAGCTGCAGAAGTAGCAGGTAAAGCGGCCATTGAATGCGGTATTAAAAATTTAGAAGTCCAAATTAAGGGCCCAGGCCCTGGACGCGAATCTGCTGTGCGCGCATTAAATTCACTGGGCATCAAAATTACTGAGATTCAGGATGTAACCCCAGTACCGCACAATGGCTGTCGCCCGCCAAAGCGTCGTCGTATTTAAGTTTTACTGTTGTTCATGTGTTTTAAAAGCGTTATTTTTTTAATGGTTTAAGCCCACTGTTCGTTTGAATTTAAAGCGAACTAACCGCTGGTCGCAAGACTGCGGCAAAGAAAGGAAAGCATCGTGGCACGTTATTTAGGCCCTAAGGCCAAGTTATCTCGTCGGGAAGGAACCGACCTATTTTTAAAGAGCGCTCGCCGTTCATTATCAGACAAGTGCAAGCTTGATAGTAAGCCTGGTCAGCATGGGCGTACATCGGGCTCACGTACCTCTGATTATGGCAATCAGCTACGTGAAAAACAGAAAGTAAAACGAATTTATGGGGTTTTAGAGCGCCAGTTTCGTCGTTACTTTGCCGAGGCTGAGCGTCGTAAAGGCAATACGGGTGAAACCCTCTTGCAGTTGCTAGAGTCACGTCTTGATAATGTGGTTTATCGCATGGGCTTTGGCTCAACACGCGCTGAAGCACGTCAATTGGTTTCTCATTGTGCAGTCATGTTAAATGGCAGCGCAGTAAATATTCCATCGATTCAGGTTAAGCCTGGCGATGTAATTTCAATTCGTGAAAAAGCGAAAAAGCAAAACCGAATTCAAGAATCTTTGAATTTAGTTCAGCAAACTGGCGTCATTAGCTGGGTTTCAGTTGATGCGGCCAAGCTAGAGGGAACATTTAAGCAAGTGCCCGACCGCGAAGAAATCAGCGGTGATATTAATGAAAGTTTGATCGTCGAATTATATTCGCGCTAATTAGGCACCCATAAGGAAAATATATGCAAACAAACTTGCTCAAGCCAAAAATTATTTCTGTAGAAGCGCTTACCCCCAATCAAGCTAAAGTGGTGATGGAGCCATTTGAACGTGGTTATGGTCATACATTAGGAAATGCTTTACGTCGGGTATTGCTGTCATCAATGATTGGCTTTGCGCCAACTGAGGTCGCTATTTCTGGTGTAGTTCATGAGTATTCCACGCTCGACGGCGTGCAGGAAGATGTAGTTAATCTCTTGCTTAATCTAAAAGGCGTCGTGTTTAAATTACAGTCACGCGATGAAGTTA
>CAILUH010000152.1 GCA_903837335.1 uncultured beta proteobacterium
CTAGAAATTCCAGTGCCAGTATCGCGTACTGAAAAATTACCTTGGGAATTTTCGTCAACCTGCCATGTAACATAAATTTTGCCGCCACTCGGGGTGTAATGCACCGCATTAGAAAGAAGATTACTAAACGCCGAAAGTAACTCCTTATGGTTACCTAAAATATCATGCTGTTGGTCAATCGCAAACTCAATTTGATGATCGCCATGGGACAAGGCCTCAGCATCGTTTTTCAATAAAGCAACCACACTAGCCATATCAATTGGTTGCATAAGCGGTGTACGGATATTGGCCTCTAAATTAGCTAAGGTTAAAAGGTCTTCAACTAAACTTTGCATACGCTTTGCCTGAATCTGCATCATCTGTAAATACCGCGTACGTTGATCTGGTTCTAAATCAAGCGTTAAAACTGTTTCTAAAAAACCAGTCATGACAGTTAAAGGTGTGCGCATTTCATGCGAAACATTCGCCACGAAGTCGCGGCGCATGGCTTCTGTTTTACGTAAATCAGTAATATCTTGTGAAAATAGTAAGCTGCGATTTTCGGCAAAAGGAAAAACCTGTAGCATCACCGTTAAGTTGGCTGCTGGACCCATTTGCTCCAGTAATAAGGGCTCATGAAAATTACGTTGTGTTATGTAGCTAACAAATTCTGGTTTGCGTATTAAATAATTAATTTGCTGCAAAACATCGCGTTTATAGCTTAAGCCAAAATAACTTTCTGCAGTTGCATTACACCACTCAATTTGATCCTGATCATCTAGCATCACAATGCCATTTGGCGAGGCTTGCAGAGCCTGAATAAATCGTTCGTGTTGTACTTCAATTTGACGCACTTTTTGGCGCATACCCTGCGCAAACCGCTGTAAGCGGAAAAAAATATCCTCCCATTTGCCGCTTACTGTCGGTACATTTTCACTATTTCCAGCGATAATATATTCTTGCAGTCGTGCCAAGTTCACATATGAATTTACTAGCGGCAGCCCTAAAGCGGCTATGGCAAAAATTAACCCAGCAGGGGCGCCCAAGTATTGATTACCCAGGATATAACCAAGTATTGCCAGGGTGAGCAATGTGCCAAAGCGCAACAAAATATCAAACATTGATCAATCTTAGCAAAATAAGTTCATAAAATCTATGTTGCTGAAGCCTAAGATACTGATTCTTATCGAAAATTTATTCATTTAGAGGTATTGTCACAATATAAGAATAGAATACTTTTTTATTTTAATGGGGCGCATAATGGGAGCATACCTTTATGAGGATGCAGTCAAGCAATTGCAAGAGACTGGATCAATCAATCTCATGGATTTAAGAGCACTTCCTTATACGGACCTCAAAGATTTACTCGATGAAATCCAAGCATGGACTTTGTATGCCAATGGCGACATGAAAAAGTTTAAGAAAATTTCTAAAAAGAATCGTGAAAAGCATAAGAAAGATCTAGTCTAGACAGTTAATCCGCTCTTTTTAATACTTGATTGAGGCAATGAAATTACTACTAACAATTATTTTTGCGTTATTTTCAATAAGTATCTCGGAGGCTCAGCCAATCCGTTTTGTGGCATTCGGCGACATGCCCTATTCTGTTCAAGATGAGGTCCGTTACAAAAGACTAATTCAGGAAATTAACCAAAACAAGCCTAATTTCAGCATTTCAGTTGGAGATATTAAGGCAGGCTCAGTTCCGTGTAGTGATGCAAATAATGATCGAGCTTTTCTGGAATTTCAAAATTTTAACGGCCCCGTGATTTATAGCATCGGTGATAATGAATGGACTGATTGCCATCGAGAAGAGGCGGGTTCATTTAACCCAAGCGAACGTCTTAATGCCATACGGGCAAAATTTTTTCCATCCAATCAAAGTCTCGGGCAAAATAAAATTACCCTCGTACGTCAAGCGGATGTACAAAGTCAATTTAAATCTTATGTTGAAAATTCCTATTGGATTAGGAATAAATTCTTATTTGTAAGCATTAATATTCCCGGATCCAATAACAACTTTGAGCGAAACTTAGAGTCGGTACAAGAATATTTTCAAAGAAATGCCGCTAATTTAGCTTGGATTGACTATGTATTTCAGTTGGCAAAAAAACAGTCATTGGCAGGCATTGTTTTTGCTTATCAAGGAGATATGTTTTACAGTCCCGCTCAAGCAACTGACTTATCAAGTGGCTATCGCGATACTCTTGCAGCCCTTAGGCACCATGCTGAAATTTTGAATAAACCAATTTTATTAATCCATGGTGACTCTCATCGCCTTAAAATCGACCAACCTTTAATGACCACCAATCAAAAATATGTTCTTGAAAACGTCTTTCGTTTGCAATTAATGGGCGCCGATCAAGTACAAGCAGTTGAGATAATAATTGACGCTGAGAAGCAGGCACCATTTAGTTTTCGCCCGCTCATCGTGCGCGCTAATAGTCAACTGTAACAATCTTTGCTTAATGTCGCAAAATCCATGTTGAGCAATTCGCGACTGGTCCTTCAATAAACTGCGCAAGCTTTAAGGGCAAACGTAATGGTTTAATCAACATTTTTGCTGCCATTGCCAGTGGGTATTCTTTTTTTATTTGCCTGCTCAGTTGTTGATAGAGTAATTTAAATTGTCGTAAATCTTGCTGCTTTCCATTGCTTTCGCAATTATTAAAAACATGCCACATTGCGCATTCAGCATCGTCTTTGCGCGCCTCAAGCACTCGCCTGAAAACGGCACCAAAAATTTGCCAACGGTTAGTAATGCAGTCAACATTTAATTTCTTAAAATAGGCATAAAAATGCTTGTAATGGTTAATTTCTTCTGCTCGAATTGCCAAGGCAATACCTTTTAAAATAGGCTCGTTTGTTTGCATTGCTAGTGACTGATAAAAAGTAGCAGTGCCCGTTTCGACCACACATCGAGCCACCATCTCTAAGACATGCGTAGGCTCGTAGGCGCTGATAATACATTTACGTGAATAATCTGCAAAGAATTTGGAGTAGGCACTATCCCAATCAAAATGTGGCCATGCGCGTTGTGCGTAGTTACGTAAGGTTGTGCCGTGGCGCACCTCCTCCTTTTGCCAACTAGATTCAAGCCATTCAACAATTTCTCTATCATCAGCAAAATACAGTGCTAAGTTATTGCTATAGAGATCTGCAGCAATCTCTATAAATGACGCTGCCGTAACTAAATAAAATAAGTCTTCACGGTCACGAACTAGTGATGTATCTAACTGATCCCACGGGATAGCTCCGAGATCCCATTTTGCTGGTGCATTTGTAGGCTGTAGCATCTTCACTCCCCCAAAACAAATGTTCAAACTGAAAATTTATTTTAAGTTAGTAGTATGTAAAACCTGTCTTAATAGTGTCATTAAATTGTCATACTTACCATGGCTATTGACGACAAAATAAAGCCTGACCCATTTTTATAGTATCGCCCA
>CAILUH010000153.1 GCA_903837335.1 uncultured beta proteobacterium
ACCCAAGCACCGAGCTGCGCGGATTAAATTAGGTTCGATATTTTTTACTGCGTCAATCGTATTTAATAGAATCGGGAAGAAAATGCCTAAGAAAATAATGAATTGGTTTTGGGTATTGCCAACGCCAAACCATAAAATACTTAATGGAATCCACGCAATCGGGGGAATAGGCCGCAAGATTTCAATAATGGGGTCAACTTGTTCATTCACCCACTTAAAACATCCCATCACAATGCCCAGGGGAATTGCTACGCTGGCATAACAAAAAGCAATAAATTCACGCGCTAAGCTATCACGGATATGCTTCCATAATTCACCTGAAAATCCTAATTCAATTGCGCCGTTTAATACTCCAGACGGTGGCGGTAAAAGTGTAGCCTGCGTTTTATCCAAGATATACCGGCTGGCAAACTCCCAGCCAGCCAGTAATATCAAGAGCAGGATTAAGCGCCGTAACTGCTTAACCGAATGAAAAAAAGGCATTATTTTTTGTATACCTTGCCATCAAACGACCAGTCTTTAGTTAAATCGCCCTTTTCTGGGAATGGCTGCGGTTTGGTCGTATTGAGTGAAGTCATATAGGTTGGGTACGGTGTTTTATCCATTGGTGTACTCCAATTAGCCGGCAAGAAAGACGGCTGCTTGGGAATACTCCAGCCCAACTTAGAAAACGTTTTATCCATAAAGCGGGTATCTACAGCGCGCGCAAAATCGACTCCGGTGAGCTTATTCTGAATTCGCTTGCTTTCATATAGCCAGTTATAAATGGGTTCATTGGCACGGCCCCAAAATAAAGGAATTGGATATATATAGTTTGGCTTATATAAGAGGTTATAAGCAGTAACTTGTTGCCGCAAAATTTCTGTTGAGTAATTCTTCAGATTAGGATCTTCTTGCATTGCTGTTACTGCAGCATCCGGATTTTTACGAATCCATAAAGTGGCTTCAGCAATAGCATCTGTAAAAGCCTGAACAACGTCTGGTGCGTTATCAATCATTTCTTGACGCGCATAGAAAGTACCCTCGTAAATGTTGTACGGGAAGCTATCGCTGACGATACGCGCATTTTTACGCTCCTTCACCATAATCGTTGGCGTTGGATCCCAAGGAACGACTGCATCAATACCCTTAGGCATTGCCATTTGTTCGCCAGGAGGCATATTTTTCAAAATAATATCTTTACCCACTTCCAGACCATTGGCCTTAGCAGCTGCCTGAATATAAAATTCAGCTGAAGATCCCGTCACAATGCCAATCGTTGCAGGCGGATTAGAGCCTTTAAAATCTTTAATCGTTTTGATTTTTGAATCGGTCGGCACCAGCATGGCGTGCAACAAATTCACATTAATAACGGCAATCGTTTTAACAGGAATATTTTTATCTACTAAAGTGGTGAAGGGAAAATTACCGCCATTACCAAATTGAAAACGGCCTGAAATAATCACTTCATTAATCGCTGGGCCCGAAGGGAAAGCTTGCCACTTCGCCTCTACCCCGCGCTTGGCTAACAAGCCTTTTTTATCCATGACTAAGTTAATCGTATTTTGACCTGACCAAGGCGGTTGAAACGCGACCTGAATTGGCCACCAGCCTTTTTCTTTAAGCCAGGCAATCGATTTAGGGGAGATTTTTTCATCGGCCCCTTCTGGCCAGCCATAATCAGTAAATTGGGTGGTTTGTGCGGCAGCTGGCAAAGCTAAACCAGCTACCATGGCAATGGCTAAAGCATTAAATACTCTGCGAGAAACTGTTAAGGCTGTCATAGCTATCTCCTGTCGTCATTTTTATAAAATACTGCTTTTGATAATAAAGTCTACAGCAATTTGACTGCGGCTTACTCAATGTGAAAAGCTTAACTCTACAATACCAAATCGGGTTTTAACCCTTGAAAAATCCTTCCCCTGAACCAAATATTTCATCAGTTCGGCAAAGGGCTCTAATTGCTTACCCTGCTTAAGAGCAGCTATGGTGCCATCTTGCAGACCTAAAGCTAAATTGGGCGGATAAAAGGCGTGTAGGCAAAGTTGCTCACGCGACACTGACTTACCCCACTGCTTTCTTAAATGACTTAAAGCAGGTTTGATGAAATCGCCCGGTCGCTGGCTCGGGTCATATTCCACCCCAGCGCGTGCCATTACTTCTGCGCTG
>CAILUH010000154.1 GCA_903837335.1 uncultured beta proteobacterium
CTCGATGGCGATACTATTATGAATAGCGCATCTTGGCAAACCGCCTTGCGTGCTGCCGGTGCAGCGATTGCCGCAGTCGATGCAGTAATGAAGGGTAAGGTCGAAAATGCCTTTTGTGCCGTACGGCCACCAGGACATCATGCCGAGCCGAATCGAGCGATGGGGTTTTGTATTTTTAATAATGTTGCCATTGCGGCGCGCTATGCCATGCAGCAATATGGTTTAGAGCGGGTGGCAATCATTGATTTTGATGTCCATCATGGCAATGGTACTGAGGCTGCATTTCTTGATGATCCACGCGTGTTGATGTGTAGTTTTTTTCAGCACCCGTTTTATCCCTATAGCGGCTTAGAGGCTGCCGATAATATGATTAATATTCCCTTGCCAGCAGCAACCAACGGCAAGATAGTGCGCGAGTTGGTTGACACCGTATGGCTGCCACGCTTACGGGAATTTAAGCCGCAACTGATTGTGATATCGGCCGGATTTGATGCCCATCGTGAAGATGATTTGGGTCAAATGGGTTTAGTTGAAGACGATTATGCATGGATTACCAAGCGCCTAAAATTGGTGGCGCATGAGTTTGCGGAAGGTCGAATTGTGAGTTGTTTAGAGGGGGGCTATAACCTTTCTGCACTAGGCCGCAGCGTGGTTGCGCATTTAAAGGCTTTGGCTGATTTATAAGTCAATTTGCAGAAATAATTTCTGGGGTCAAGATGACAAGTATTTTTGAAAATGGATTAGAACGTAACGCGGCCAATTACACGCCGATGACACCGCTGTTATTTGTTGAGCGAGCGGCAGATATATACCCAAACCATTTAGCTATTATTCATGGGGCCTTAAGCCAAACTTGGAGCGAGACAGCTGCGCGTTGTCGTCGCTTGGCGAGCGCCCTCAGTCAACGGGGGATTACCACAGGAGATACCGTAGCGGTCATGTTGCCAAACACGCCACCAATGGTAGAGGCTCACTTTGGGGTGCCGATGTCTGGCGCAGTGTTAAATGCCTTGAATACCCGTTTAGATGCTGAAGCGATTGCCTTCATGTTAAATCATGGTGAAGCTAAGGCGGTGATCGTAGATCCTGAATTTGTACCAACCATGAAAAAAGCATTGGCCTTAGCGCGCGCAGAAAGTGGTCGTGAGATTTTGGTGATCGATGCTGAAGATGTTGAGTATTCAGGTACTAGTGAAAAAATTGGCAACCTGACCTATGAACAATTATTGGCCGAAGGAGATCCTGAATATAAATGGCCATTGCCGGCAGATGAATGGGCCGCAATTTGCCTTAACTATACTTCTGGAACTACTGGCAATCCGAAGGGGGTGGTTTATCACCACCGGGGGGCAGCGATCAATGCGGTTTCCAATATTTTGGAATGGGATATGGCAAAACATCCGGTGTATTTATGGACCTTGCCACTATTTCATTGCAATGGCTGGTGTTTTGCCTGGACTGTTGCAGCACGTGCGGGCATCAATATCTGTTTGCGCCGGGTTGAGCCACAAACGATTTTTGCAGCCATTAAAGAGCACGGTGTAACCCATTATTGTGCTGCACCTATTGTGCACAATATGCTCGTTAATAGCCCAGCCGAATTAAAAATTGGCGTGCCACGCGGAGTTAAAGCCATGATCGCAGGATCGGCACCACCCGCAGCCATTATTGAGGGCATGGAAATGATGGGCTTTGATATGACCCACGTATACGGCCTGACTGAAACGTATGGTCCTGCCGCTGTCTGTGTCAAGCAGGATGATTGGGAGCAACAAGATTTAGGTACTAGGGCACGTCTGAATGCGCAGCAGGGGGTGCGCTACCACTTGCAAGAAGCC
>CAILUH010000155.1 GCA_903837335.1 uncultured beta proteobacterium
AACCCAAAACAAGATTTAAATTTACTTCGCTCACGTATTGGTATGGTTTTTCAAAAGCCTACCCCGTTCCCGATGTCGATATACGAAAACATTGCCTTTGGAGTGCGCTTATACGAAAGACTCTCTAAGGGAGAGATGGATGAGCGTGTAGAATGGGCGCTTAATAAGGCCGCCTTATGGGGTGAATCGAAAGATAAGTTAAATCAAAGTGGTTTATCGCTTTCTGGCGGACAGCAACAACGATTGTGCATAGCTCGGGGCGTAGCGGTTAAACCCTCAGTTTTATTACTGGACGAGCCAACCTCAGCATTAGATCCAATATCAACCGGCAAAATCGAAGAATTAATTAATGAACTTAAGTTAGACTACACCATTGCAATTGTCACTCATAATATGCAACAGGCGGCGCGCGTATCTGACTTTACAGCTTATATGTATTTAGGTGAATTAGTTGAATTTGGTAAGACAGATGAAATCTTTGTTAAACCCAAGCGCAAAGAAACAGAAGATTACATTACGGGCCGGTTTGGCTAATTAAGAGGGCATATGCCAGATAAACACCTTTCATCACAATTTGATTCCGACTTAAATTCGCTTTGTAGTAAGTTACTTGAGATGGGTGGCATGGTTGAGTCACAAATATCTAATGCCATGCACGCATTTACTGAAATGGATTTAGAGTCCTGCAATCAAGTTATCGAGCGCGAAAAAACAGTGAATGATTTTGAAATCGATGTAGATTTAGCATGTACTGAAATTATCGCTCGTCGCCAACCTACTGCTCGTGATTTAAGGTTAGTAATGGCGGTATCTAAAGCAATTACTAATTTAGAGCGGGCAGGTGACGAGGCTGAAAGTGTTGCCAAACGAACTAAGCGCATTATTGAGGCAGCGAATAATCCCGGTATTAATGTTGCTGAGATTGAACTTTCTGGGCAGATGGCAATTTCTTTGCTACGGAGAAGCCTTGATGCTTTTGCTCGCCTAGATGCGATTGCAGCAGCTGACGTTATAAAGGAAGACAAGCTCATCGATGAAGAGTTCCGCTCGTTTGTGCGTAAACTTATTATTTATATGATGGAAGATCCCCGTATTATTACTCCTGCATTAGATATGCTCACCATAGCAAAGGCGATCGAGCGCATTGGAGATCATGCAAAAAATATCGCTGAATTTGTTATTTATATTGTTAAAGGTGCAGATATTCGCCATTTACCTCATGCAGAAATTCTTCGACAGGCATCAGAATAATATTAATTGATAAGGGGTGTAATTAATGACAACTCAGCGAATCCTTATCGTGGAGGACGAGCCGTCAATTGCAGAACTTATTTCCATAAATTTATCGCATGCCGGTTTTGAGGTAGACCGTGCCTTTCAGGCAGATCAGGCTGCTGTAATGATGAAGGAGGCGCTTCCCTGCCTCTTAATTCTAGATTGGATGCTGCCGGGAAAATCCGGAGTTCAGTTTGCTAAAGAGCTGCGCAATTCACCTAATACAGCCTCGCTACCGATTCTCATGCTAACAGCTAAAGGCGAAGAGCTTGATAAAGTACAGGGCCTTAATGCTGGCGCTGATGATTTTGTTACAAAGCCATTTTCCCCAAAAGAATTAGTAGCGCGAGTTAATGCACTGCTTCGCCGCCAAGCCCCAGCAATAGAGGAGCGTCCCCTAGCTATTGGACCGCTTAAACTCGATCCAGTTGCTCACCGGCTGATGGCGACTTTACCCGATGCAAGCACCAAGGCAATTGCATTAGGGCCAACTGAATACCGCCTTCTGCATTTTTTAATGTCCAATCCAGAGCGCGTTCACTCAAGATCGGCTTTGCTGGATCGCGTTTGGGGTAATGAAGTTTATATAGAAGAACGCACAGTTGATGTGCATATTAAGCGCTTACGAGCTGCCTTAGCACCTAATAATTGTGAACATTTAATTGAGACTGTAAGAGGCAGCGGTTATCGGATAACTAAGAATCCAGTTAGCAAGTAATTAAATTTTTTGAAATAACACCACAATCATTTTTTGAATGGTGTAACAAGTCGCGGTAATTATCTTCCAAGTGCTGAGTAACCTTTTGCCAAGAATGATCTAGGGTAGTGATTCGTGCTTGTTGACTTATATGTTGTAAATTAATCGAATCTCTGGCAACAGATTGGCTTTGCGCAATGAATGCTGCAGCATTATTCATTTCAGCCAGTAAACCGTTGCTACCGTTTTGAATAAACTGTTGCGCTGCGGCATAGTCATAGGCAACTACTGCAAGACCACTTGCCATTGCTTCTAAGGTAACATTGCCAAAAGTTTCGCTAACACTTGAAAATAAGAAAATATCGCTACTGGCGTAATATTGGGCAAGACTTTCCCCCGTTTGCATGCCGGCAAATATGCTATTGGGGCAACTTAATTCAAGTGCGCCTCTTTCAGGACCATCCCCAACCCAGATCATTTTCAAACTTGGATCAATTTGTAACATGGCTTTAAAAGCATCCACACTAAGTTGTAAATTTTTTTCTGATGCTAAGCGGCCAACATACAGAACAGCTTTATTTTTGCCTCTAAGCCCCCACCGTTTCCGTAATTTTTCACACCGTTTTGTAGGATTAAACAAATCTGTATCAATGCCCCGAGCCACTACTTTAAGCCGTTCAAACCCTTGGTTATGTAAATGCTCCCGCATAGCTTTAGTTGGCACCATTGTAAAATTACTTCGATTATGAAAATAGCGCATATATTTTTGAATTGA
This sequence comes from uncultured beta proteobacterium, assembly GCA_903837335.1. Lineage (GTDB taxonomy): Bacteria > Pseudomonadota > Gammaproteobacteria > Burkholderiales > Burkholderiaceae > Polynucleobacter. Next base: position 2,748 of record CAILUH010000155.1, read on the forward strand.
ACTTTTTAGCCAACTAAAGCCATAATGGGATGAGTAAGCATCAAAATTAGTTCGAAAATCTGAGCAAACCGGAATCCCCAATTTTTTTGCTGCTTGCAGTGCCGACCACCCTAAGGGGCCTTCAGTAACCAGATGGACAAGGTCGGGGCGCTTTTTAGCCCATTCGTTTAAAAGCATATTTTTTTCAGGCAGACCAATCTTTAACGCGCTATAGCCTGGAATAGGCAACCCAGAAACCAAAATCTCCTGAAAGCGGTCTTTTTGCGTGGCCGTCTCGTGGCGGGCTTGCCGAGGACGAATTAGGGTGATGGCATGGCCCCGCTCATACAGACCCTTGACAAAGCGCGCTATGGTACTGGCTACTCCGTTTATTTCAGGGGGATATGTTTCGGTAATTATTGCAATCTGAAGAGGCTGGTTTAGAGTCATACCAAAATTATTCACAAGAAATATAACAAATTGATGAAAAAGTGACCTTTTTCTTCTTACTGTCATAAAAGTAACTTTAAATGTTAAAAAATGTTACTTTTTTTTGATGTCATTTTTTATCGTAAATTTATTTCAATTAGGAGCCAATATTGATCCAATTTTTTGAAACTCTCAAAATCCAGCGCTGGGATGATCATCGTTACTATCACCATAGTCGTATAAATCAATCATTGCATTTAGTAAGCGCCTTAAGCTTTCTAGGCTCCTATGTGCTTCTTTTTAGTGATCCGATTGCAGCTGCATTGTTGGCTTGGTTAGTAGCAATGACAACGCGTCAGAGTGGCCACTTTTTCTTTGAGCCCAAAGGTTATGATGCAGTAAATCAAGCTACACATGAGTATAAGGAAGAAATAAAAGTAGGCTATAACCTTAACCGCAAAATTGTGCTGTTATTGATTTGGGCACTAATTCCAGTCCTTGTCTACATTAACCCGGTGTTTTTGCAAAAGTTTATTGCGCTCAATAGCTTTACCAATACTGAGGGCTTTGTGCGGCAAACTGGCTTATTGTGGTTGTGGCTTGGGGCCGGCGGCCTTTTATTTCGAACTGTACATTTATTTTTCTTACAAGGATTTGAGGCTGGGTTAGCGTGGATGACTAAAATTCTCACCGACCCCTTTCATGATGTGAAGCTCTATGCTAGTGCTCCAATCTATCTTTTACGCGGTCAGTTAATCGACCCCATGGGACATGTCGAAGCGCATTAATTAAGACTTAGCGATAGGTGGAAATACTTTTTAGTAATACCACCTATTTTTTTCGACTAAAGAGCATTTCTTTTAAAATTTGACGTTTAATGCCTTTATTACTTGCGCCCGGTGCTAGCCACCACCAGCCATCTGCCTGCATTGCTTGGGCAGCGGCAATAAAACGCGTTTGCACTGCTACGAAATCTGCTGCAGTGTAATTGAGGCTAAAAATAAACCGTCCGGTACCGATCCAGCTAAGTGCCAGCCCCTGTTCCTTTAAATAGTATTGAAACATCCAGTTGTAGCGGCTAGGCTGGGTATAGTACACCGTCCAAATAGATGACATGTTGGCAACCTGGACAGGCAAATTCAGCTCAAGAAGATGTTGATTAAGATCATTTGCCCGTTGATTCCAGGTTTGTTCAAGATCTTGGTAAAGCTCTTGAACAGCAGGTGTAGAGAGTTGCTCTAAAAATACCTGCATCGCACCCATGACGTAAGGGTGCGAGTTAAAGGTACCCCTTGCGAAGCATATATCTGCCGGTTTTTTGTCCTGAAAGCGTTTCATTAAATCTGCTCGCCCACAAACAACACCAATAGGTAAGCCGCCCCCTAAGGTTTTCCCATACGTAACCATATCTGCTTGAACATTAAAATATTCTTGTGCGCCACCAGGTGCTAAGCGAAAACCGACAAAAACTTCATCAAAAATTAGCACAATTCCTTTTTCTGTACAGACTTGTCTAAGCTCATGCAGCCAAGCGGCATATGTGGATCGATCGTAGCGCGCTTTGCGGCTGCTATCGAGCAGGGATGAGTCCCCAGGTGCCCCTGCATTGGGATGTAAAGCCTGGAGTGGGTTGATTAAGACACAAGCAATATTTTTACGGGTACGCAATACTCGCAAGCTATCCTGGTCAGCCTCTTTTAAGGTATATGTTTCGCGTGGGGGGAGGGGGTTGCCAATGCCGGGTTGAACATCTTCCCACCAGCCATGATAAGCACCATTAAAACGTACCAAATGACTTCGTTTTGTATGATAGCGAGCCAATCGTACCGCTTGCATGACCGCTTCTGTGCCAGACATATGAAATGAAACTTCGGGTTGCTTCGAAATGGCTTGTAGCCGTTTTACGTTATCAGCCACGATCGGATGATAAAACCCTAATACAGGGCCTAACTGCTCAACTCGCTTAGCACCTTCGGCAATACATTTTTTATAAAAATCATACCCCAACACATTAACCCCATAGGAGCCAGTTAGATCATAAAAAATGTTACCGTCTAGATCAGTTAGTGTTACTCCGGCAGATGACTGCATGAAGCTACCCGCTTTAAGGTGCTTGCTAACATAGTCATTAAATTGGAAAGGCACTCGATAGCTGGCTGTAAATTGTAAATCTGATATATTTTGTGCTGCTTCACTGGTAAGGGAAATGGATTTTGCGAAACGCTGCTTGAATATCTTTGTAAGGCGCTCAAAACCTGTTCGTCTTAAGGAGCTAATTTCAGCTGGGGCATTATCAACATTAAAAAATGATGTTTGATTAAATGTGTAATACGGAATTAAGCGGGCAACTCGTTTTGCCATCCGCGAGTGTCCGGCCAAAGAGGGGTGCTTGGCTTTTGAGAGCTGCAAACGTGAGACGATTTTCTTGATCAATAATAGACCTATACCAGCGCCTACTATACTAAAAGCGATTTGATATTCCATGCTAGCTCCCAATGACTCTATTTGACTCTTTTACTGCATTTTTTTGACATAAATATGTCAATTAAAAAAATTACGCAACGCATCCTTGGCCAGGAGGATCTCAATTTCTTGCTGACTAATCGACTTCCGCGAATTACGCTGACACGCTTTATGGGATGGTTTAGCCAGATTGAGCATCCTTGGGTCGCTTTTTTATCGATTCAAGTTTGGCAATTTTTTTCCCAATTAGATTTATCGGAGGCGAAAAATACCCACTTTAAGAGTATGCACGCTTGCTTTACTCGAGAGTTGAAGGCTGGTGCAAGACCTATTAATCTATCTGAGAACGTGCTGGTGAGCCCATGTGATGCCCTTATAGGTGCATTTGGGCAAGTGAATGGTGGCATGGCATTCCAAGCCAAAGGCTTTGCCTATAACTTATTGGAGCTGATTCCCGATGCGCAACTAGCGGCTAGTTATGAGGGCTGCGATTATGTGACATTGCGCCTCACCTCAAGCATGTACCATCGATTTCATGCGCCCGCAGATGGTATTTTAAAGAAGCTGACCTATATCTCTGGGGATACTTGGAATGTCAATCCAATTGCCCTAAAGCGAATTGAGAGTTTATTTTGTAAGAATGAACGAGCAGTTATAGAATATACCTTGAACGAGCAAGATGACAATCAAATCATTACTTTGGTTCCAGTGGCAGCTATATTAGTTGCTAGCATTCGTTTGCACTGCCTTAATATTTTATTGCATTTAAAGTACCCGGGGCCAAATCAAATACCTTGCCATTTTGAGTTTCAGCGGGGTAGTGAATTAGGTTGGTTTCAGCATGGGTCAACTATCCTATTTTTTGCGCCACCAACTTATAAGCTAATACCT
>CAILUH010000156.1 GCA_903837335.1 uncultured beta proteobacterium
AAGGCAAGAAACAAGCAGCTATTAAAGAAGCCGTCTTCGGTGAATTGAAAAATCATTTCCGCCCTGAGTTTCTGAATCGCATCGATGAGATTGTGGTGTTCCATGGGCTGGATAAAAAGAACATTGCTTCCATTGCCAAGATTCTCTTGAAAAACTTAGCTGATCGCTTAGCAAAGGTGGATATGCAACTTGAAGTTAGTGATGCCGCCTTAGACAAGATTGCCGAAGTAGGCTTTGATCCAGTCTTTGGTGCGCGACCATTAAAGCGGGCCATTCAACAATATATTGAGAACCCAGTTTCAAAAATGATTCTCGAAGGCACCTTTGGTCCGAAGGATGTAGTGCCAGTTGATGTCGATAAAAAAGGTGAATTTAGCTTTACTCGACAAGTACATTAAGTGAAGCGGTGCCATTCCACAATGTGGAATGGCATTTCCCTGGCTAAAATGGTCCCCTTATCTTCTGGATGAATCTATTTCAAGCACTGAATTATCATTTCATATGGTGAATTAATATCTGTAAGTAATTGATAATATTAGCTTAAATATTTTCATTTTCTATCGCTTTTGCGCTTGCAACTTGGCTAGTAATCTCTACACTCTTATATAAGACATAAGACTGATTTTATTTACCCAAGGAGAGCATGATGAGTACACGCAAAGCAGAGGCAGCAGCAATTCAAAAGAATTGGGATACCAACCCACGTTGGCAGGGTATTAAACGTGGCTATACGGCTGATGATGTAGTGCGCTTACGTGGCTCACTCAAAATTGAGCACACCCTGGCGAAGACGGGTGCCGATAAATTATGGAATCTAGTAAATAACGAAGCCTATGTCAGTACTTTGGGCGCATTAACCGGCGGACAGGCCATGCAACAAGTGAAGGCTGGCATTAAAGCCATTTACCTATCGGGTTGGCAAGTGGCGGCCGATAATAATTCGTATGCGGCGATGTATCCAGATCAGTCTTTATATCCAGTCGATTCTGTACCCAAAGTCGTAGAACGCATTAATAACACCTTTGAGCGCGCTGATCAGATTCAGTGGTCAAAGGGAATTAATCCTGGTGATCCCGGTTATATCGATTACTATGCGCCGATCGTTGCCGACGCTGAGGCTGGTTTTGGGGGCGTATTAAATGCCTATGAATTAAGTAAGGCTTTAATTAAAAGTGGTGCAGCTGCAGTTCACTTTGAAGATCAATTATCTTCAGTGAAGAAGTGCGGTCACTTGGGTGGCAAAGTTTTATTACCCACCCAAGAATCAGTACAAAAACTGATTTCAGCCCGCTTGGCAGCTGATGTAATGGGCACCCCCACAATTATTTTGGCGCGCACCGATGCCGAAGCAGCGGACTTAATTACTTCAGACTACGATGAAAATGATAAGCCTTTCTTGACTGGAGAGCGGACACCAGAAGGCTTTTTTAAAACCCGTAAAGGCTTGGATCAAGCCATATCCCGCGGTTTGGCATACGCTGCTTATGCCGATATGGTGTGGTGTGAAACGGGTACGCCAGATTTGGATTTTGCACGGAAGTTTGCTGAAGCGATCCGCGCAAAGTTCCCAGGAAAAATGTTGGCTTATAACTGTTCACCTTCATTTAACTGGAAAAAGAATTTAGATGACGCGACAATTGCCAAGTTCCAACGCGAGTTAGGCGCCATGGGTTATAAGTATCAATTTATTACCTTAGCTGGCATTCATTCGATGTGGTACAACATGTTTGATTTAGCACAAGACTACGCTACCCGCGGCATGACAGCATATATAGAAAAAGTACAAGAACCAGAATTTGCTGCGCGTGAGCGAGGCTATACCTTCGTGTCACATCAGCAAGAAGTTGGTACCGGCTATTTCGATGATGTAACAACTGTAATTCAGGGTGGAAAGTCCTCGGTAACTGCTTTAACAGGCTCTACCGAAGAAGAGCAATTCCACTAAATTTAGCTTCCTAAAGTAAGCGCTAATACCGTAAAAGCGCCTAAAGGTGTTGTGATGGCGCTCAAGAAACCTTACAAGGGTGACTTGAGCGCCTTTTTCTATTACATTCTTAGGTATGACTAATTGCGTATTATGTAAAGATGAAGGCGGTGTCGTCATCTGGAGTGGTGATGATTGTCGCGTAGTACAAGTGGCAGACCCAGACTTGCCTGGTTCTTGTCGTGTCATCTGGAATCGTCATGTCGCAGAAATGACAGAACTCAGTTATTCTGAGCGTGAAATTTTCATGACAATCGTATTTGCAGTTGAAGAAGCAATTCGCCATGTGATGCAACCCACTAAAATCAATTTAGCGTCATTGGGCAATCAAGTGCCTCATTTACATTGGCATATTATTCCGCGTTACGAGGATGACCCATTTTTCCCTGAATCGATTTGGTCACAACGTAAACGGGGTGAAAAAAATACCCAACTACTGAATCGACAACAATTAGCGTTAAAACTTCCCCAGATCATTCGGGAAACGATTGCTAATTTGCATTAGCACTGATATTGGCAACTTAGCCTTCAACGCGTAATTGTTTGGCGATTGCCTTGGCAAATACTAATGCATGAGGGTTGTCGCCATGAATACACAGCGTATCTGCTTGCAATTGAATGGTCGTGCCATCAATCGTTTGCACAATTCCTTGGTTAGCCATCGCGATAGCTTGTGCCAGCGCTTCTGCTTCATCCGTCAGTACCGCGCGAGGATTACTGCGAGGCACTAATAAGCCGTTCGCCAAATAACGTCGATCAGCAAAGACCTCTTGCCATAAAGGCACTTTAAATTCTGCGGCGGCTTGCACAAAACAACTTGATGCTAGGCCATACAAGATGATGTCATCACCAAGATCATGCACCGCTCTAGCAATGCCGCGCGCCAATTCGAGATCTTTAGCTGCTTGCGTATACAAAGCACCGTGCGGCTTAACGTGATGCAACTTAGCCCCGGCAGCTTGCACAAATGCCTGTAACGCGCCTGTTTGGTACATGACAAAATCATAAGCATCTTCAGCTGTAATCGCCATTTCTCGGCG
>CAILUH010000157.1 GCA_903837335.1 uncultured beta proteobacterium
ACCACATCAATTTGATATTGCGGTGGTTGGTGCTGGCTTGATTGGCAAAGCAACTGCCCTTGGATTAGCCCAGCTGGGTCTCTCTACCGTGCATATTGCGCCCGATCTTTCCCAGTCAAGTGCTGCCCCAGCGGCAGGCCATTGGAGCCAACGGATTTATGCTTTTTCTTCCAGCACTCAAGCCCTCCTAAAAAAAATTCAAGTATGGGATGCGCTTGATTTAAGCCGTTTTCAAGTCGTTAGGGATATGCGTATTTTTGGTGATCGGCAGGGTCCCCAAGATCAATTGCATTTTTCAGCCTTTGAAGCTGGCACAGCACAACTAGCGTGGATTGGTGAGGCAAACTTAATTGAGCAAACATTAGATCAGGCTAGCCGCTTTCAAAACAAACTTGAACGGCTCGATGCTACCGTCACCCAAATTATATTTGCAGAGACCGAAGCTAAATTGACCCTCGATAACCAAGTGGAAATTCGGGCCAAACTAGTCATTGGTGCAGATGGTGCACGTTCGAGCATCCGCGAATTTGCTGGCATTACTGCCCAACACGAGAATTACCAACAAAGCGCTGTGGTCGCCAATTGGAACAGCGATTTGCCCCACCTCGAAACTGCCAATCAATGGTTTTTAGAAGGCGGCGACATTCTGGCGATGTTGCCGCTACCAGGCAAACAAGTATCCATGGTTTGGTCTACCTCACCTGAAAATGCCGATGCCTTATTAAAGCTCAATGAGGCCGAATGGCAGTTGCGCTTTACTGAATTAGCCCAGGGCGCGGTGCACGCTACCCTAGGAAATTTACGTTTCAATTCTGTGCCGGCAGCCTTCCCCTTGAGTAAAATTCGAGCCGCACGATTAATTGGACCCGCGCAAAATCCCCAAGTCATCTTAGTCGGTGATGCCGCGCATGTGATGCACCCCTTAGCGGGGCAGGGCCTTAACCTAGGTTTACGCGATGTTGCTACGCTCTTGCAAGTGCTTGAAAACCGCGAGTCTTTTCGTCTTATCAATGATCCGCTATTGTTGCGGCGCTATGAACGCAAGCGTCAAGGCGATACTAGCGCCCTACTTTGGGTTACCGATCGTTTGAAAAAATTGTTTGGCGCCCAAAGTACTTTCGAGCAAGGTTTGCGCAATTGGGGCCTCGGCTTAGTCAATCGTAGTCATCTATTAAAACGCCGCTTAATTCATCAGGCATTAGGAGAAAATCATTTTGAATAGAATTCTTACTGCACAATTTCTACGTATTTTTTATTACCCAATACTGCTCTTGCTATCGATATCCCAAGTCAATGCGCAAAGTGCTCCCGTTAAGGCATCTGCTCCAGTCGTGAGCGCTGCCCCAAGTGTCGTTATTACGCCTGGTAACGTCGAACGCACAATTAAAGCCGAATTACAAAAAAAATTAGGTACGTCTGCCAATGTGAAAGGGGTGGTTCCCACCCCAGTAGCAGGAATTTATGAGGTTCAGGTGGGTAATGAAATTGTCTATACCGATGCCACTGCAAAATACTTGATTCAAGGTAATTTGCTTGAATTAGCCAGCGGTAAAAATTTAACTGAAATACGTCAATCCGATTTAAATCGCATTCGCTGGGCAGATCTTTTGCCTAGCAATGCCTTAAAGGATGTGCGGGG
>CAILUH010000158.1 GCA_903837335.1 uncultured beta proteobacterium
CGTATTGACTCGTTCGACCATCTTGTGCCAAGACTAATCTAGCGAAATCAACAATGCCGTGCTGTAACCAAACTACCTGCGCGCGATCACGCAGATTTTCTAAGGTGCGAACCTGCAATTGTTGGCGCCACATTAAACCCGCCATTAACACAACTGAAACACCAACCACAATTAGCGCAGTAATCGTCGCCGAACCAGATTCCAATCGTGGGCACGAATGCGTAACTAAATTAGACTTAGACTTTAAGCGCTGCATCTTATAAACTCGTTCCCGCTAAACAAGAACGCGTAATCGGAAAGGGAATATTTTTCAGCCCCCAGCGCATAGTAATGCCATTTAATAATGCGTTTTTTTCTCCTTGACCAGCTTGCGTTGCTGGGGTTGCTGGCGTGCTAGAGGTACTTTGTGATCCAGGAGAAGTTGGCGTTGCTGATGAAGCGGGTGCAGTTGAAGTACCTTGATTTTCCTGAGTAGCTTTAGGATCACTAGTAAAAACCTGTATTTGCTGACTAATGACTTCTGGCATCTCGAGACTGACTTTCATTTCAGTAGAAAGTAAGTCTGGGTCACTTAAAATTGCTTGCCAAAGGATCAGTGCATCTGCCCTGCCCTTAAGAGGCCGACTAGTCCAGCGCTGTAAACCCGCAGGGGTCATCCCAAAACCGACGATCATCCACGCATCTACTTCATCGAGTCGATAGCGACGTACCCACCAGATATTTTTCGCGCCTGCAGAATATGGTGTAACACCTAATTCTGGATTTGAGAGCATCTCTTGGCAATCACGCTCAAATTGGCGAACCAACTGGATGTAGCTGGCATCTTGGGTCGAGCGACGATCAATGGTCTCGCGTCCCCGAATCATCGCGTCCATTCCCCGCCAGGCCATCAAGCCAACCACGGCCATAATAATTAACGCCACTAAGACCTCAACTAAAGTAAAGCCGGCGTCAACACGGCGCGCACTCATAAAACACCACCAGTGGGATTAGGCACGACGGTAACCAGCCAAGCTAAACGTGGGCCATTTGGTTCGGTATTACTACCTTGACTAGCTAAGTAAACTGTAACTTCCACACGCCGAAATGCGGGATTCGGAGTTGCCAACACTTTTCGCTGGCACACTAAAACTATCGATAATTGTGGACAACTAAATGAGCTAGTTCCTAATTCAGGCCAAATCTTTTTTATCCGAATTTCGGTTAGAGCATCGTCAGCGCTCCACAGTGCCATGGTTCGCTGCGAGAGTGCTAACTGTGTATCTGCGCTATATGCTACTGCACGCAAAGCAGCAATTAAAGCCACACTTAAAATAATTAAACCCACCAGCACTTCTACCAAGACAAAACCATGATGACTATGCGTTCGTTGAAAGCTCATGGTGACACCCAACTAAAACGCCCATTGCTTGCGCGCACTAAAGTTGCAAAACGCTTATCTTGTTGAATTGGAATTCGTATCGTCGTGGTAACGGACTCGGCGCCTAAAGTGAGTTGGGTTGGACTAACGCTCACGGGTTTGGCCCAGACCTTCGCCTTATAAGCATCGGGAATAAAGGTGGCGGGCGTATTCGCTTCAGCCATAGGATTGACATTCAGTGGTCGGCTAAAACGCCAACCTGTTTCATCAATTTGCGCTGACATAGAAGAACCACTCATCAAGCTTTCATCCTGTGCTGCATTGAGTGAGGCAACTAATTGATCCAGGTTATCGCGCCAATAGCGCTCATCATGATTCGGTATCGCTAAAACTGCAATACCTAACATTACAGCTACGATGGTGAGGGCTAGTAATAACTCAATTAAAGTAAATCCACCCTCGGTGTGAGAGGTATTACGCTTATCTAAGCTACACCTTTTATTACCAATTCCCAATATCCGCATCGGTTCCGGTTCCGCCCGGCTTGTTGTCCGCCCCATAACTCAAGATATCAACTTCACCTTTGGTGCCGGGGTTGCTGTACTGATAGGGATGTCCCCAAGGGTCATTTGGTAATAAATCTAAATATCCACCGGTTTTCCAATTTTGTGGAACGGGTTCTGCGCTGGGCCTTGTCACCAGAGCCTTAAGACCCTGCTCGGTAGTGGGATAGCGCCCAATATCTAAGCGATAGAGCTTAAGGGCTTGGGATAAGGTGCCAATATCGTGCTTGGCAGCCGTTACTCGTGCTTCATCGGGGCGCCCCATAATGCGCGGCACAATTAAGGTTGCCAAAATACCGATAATGGCAATAACAACCATAATTTCAATTAAAGTAAATCCGGCTTCGCGCTTTTGCGCGCCAGAATGCACCTGCATTAGCGTTTTGTTGATTAGCGCATGGGATGGTTCGAATAGGTCTTTCAAATGGCTCTCTCAATCAATTAAACTGATTGAATATTATAAGGATTAATTCTATTTTGAGCGAATTTTTGCACCGTTTACAAGAGCGCCTAAGAAAACGCTCAGAGAGCGCTAAAGGCCATGTCGACAAGGATCATTCCCTATCTTTGTCTGAACGCTTGGAGCCTTTAATGAGCGCCTTGCAGCAAAGCCTTGTCGTAAGCAAAAATAGGTTTGCTAAAAGTGGTCTTAATTCTGACTTAAATACATCCAGTATTTTTTTGCAACTACATCGACTTGTAAATAATTACCTTAAACCAAGTCCTATCATTCAAAGTTTGACCTATATAGGTATGCTTGTAACTTTAGCCTCTGCAACGTATTGGTTAATGCATTTGGCACAAATTCCCAGCCCGCCAGATACGCTCAACAAAAATGCAAAAGGCGCAATTCTATATAGCAACCAAGATAGTACTGAGAGTTATGCACTTTTTGGTAGCAAGCCTGTAGCAACAGAAAATATCGTTTTACGTGGGGTAGTAGTGACGAATAAAAATAAAGATGGCTTGCTAGAAGGCTTTGCCCTCTTTGAAATAGATGGCAAGCCGTCAGGTGCAATTGCAGTTGGTGAAAGCGTGGGTAAAGGTTTATTGTTACAAACAATTACGCCCGATACTGCCACCCTGCTCTATCAAGGTAAGCGACTCAACTTTAGCTTAAATAAAACCAGCAAAGACAAGCAAGCCAATAATAGGGGTGGTGGTCCTAATAACCCGGCAAACTTACCAAAGGCGCGCGCGGAACCCAATAGCACCCCCAAAATAGAACTATCAAAATAGATTGCTTACATGACAGGCTTATTGCGCTTTACCGCATGCTGCGCCACCATCAGTGGGCTACTTGCTAGCAATACTGTTTATGCACAAAGTGATAGTTTCATTAACCTAATAGAGCCAAGTGCAAAAAATGAATTATGGCTTAACCCGGGCATGGTCACTTACCACTTTCAAACCGATCAAAACCTCAACGGCGGGAACTGGGGCGCAGGGGCTGAGTACCGCTTCTCTTCAGTCTCCTCGCTCACCGCTGGCCGTTTTTATAACAGTAATAATGCTTACTCTAATTACGCTGGCATCTACTACCAACCCCTGGCAATTGGCCCAATTAAAGTTGGCGCTGTGATTGGCGGCTTTAGTGGTTATTCATCAACGAATAATGGCGGTTGGTTTCCAGCTGCAATACCCGCACTCACTTGGGAAGGAGATTGGGTAGGGGCTAATGTTTTTATTATTCCTACCATTGGTGATCGAGTGCATGGGGGAATTTCTCTACAACTGAAATTTAAAGTATTTAGCTAATCTTGTCCTTTAGCCTTACCAAATAAAGCAACCCCAAACTCACAAGCATATTTTTTATGCTCTGCTGTACCTGCGAACGGGTCGTCCTCTAAAAATGGACTACGCATAATAGCCTGAAATGCCCTCAGCGCTAAGCGGCATTCATTTTCACTCATTATTCTGCAGGTATTCGTGACATTTTCTCGCGCAAACTGAAGCAAGGTAGGGATGACAGAATCTATCACTCTATTTAATTCTTCAGGTTTTTTAGAGACCTTTAATAAAAGTCGCATCAGTAGCTTATATTTTTTTGACGTATGCTTTTTTTTCTGTAGGCGGTTAAAGGCAGCATCAACAATGGTATTTATCACTGCGCTGATCTCATCATGAGGGCTAAATTGTCGAATAATCTCTTCAGATTCTTGTGCTACCCTGCGCAAATGGCGATCAATAAAAATAAAGGCAAATAGCGAGTTGAGTGTGCCAAAGTAACGATAGAAGGTGCCAATCGAATATCCCGATTTAGAGGCCAGCTCTCTTGCCGTCGGCAATTTCCCTTCATCTTTTTGCATCAAGTCGTCAGTGGCCTGAGTAATATCGATAAAGGTTTTTTCAGCGCGTAACTGAAGCGATTTTTTGTACTCAAATTCCTGGATTTCTTTCATATTGAGCCATCATAACCAAAATTACGCATATCTGAAGATGAACATGCTGCAGATTAGTGCAGAGATAGGATAAGAGCCATACATATATTGGGGAATCAGGTCATCAAAAAAAATGAAAAGTGAACCAGAAAAGCGTTGAAACTCGCAAAATTGTAGGTAAATTCGAGGCTAGCATCCATTTTCTAAGGATAAAATCATGAAAAAAACGATCGGTCTTTTGATGTCTTTAACAGCCTCGATATTCTTGGTTGCTTGTGGCGGAGGCGACATGGGTTCGGCATCAACGGGTACTTCCGCAACGCCTACCTCAGTGTCAGCTGTTTCTGCAGCAGCAAGTAATAGCTGTTTCAGCATTACTGCTCCAAGTACCAATCTAGGGCAATGGTGGACCAGCGGCTCTTTTAACGTCACCAATACTTGTGCAACTACCCAAAGCGCTAGTGGCCTGCAAATTCAAATTGCTAGTAGTGGAACTGCTTTAGTAGCCTCTAAGTTTCAGATGGATTCGGTTAATGGCTTATATTTTCCGCCGCCCATCTATTGGGCCCAATCTACAGGGACATTTATTACCAATAGTGTGGCCGGTAGTAAAGATACAGTTACTTTAACCTTAAACACGACTGGGTCGATTCAACCCAATACTTCAGCTACCGTATTTTATGGCTATAACCCCAATGGCACTACGCCAGGCGCAATCAGTTATAGCGTTAATGGGGGAAGTACTCCGGTGACACCAACCGGTGGCTCGATTGCCTTCAGCATTGATGCCACAGCATTAAAAACGGTTTGCGTGAGCGGTACAACCTGCAATATTCCAGTTGTTCTTAGCGGCCCCAATAGCTATTCATCCACGGTTGCTACGATTGATAATAATAATGCTGGCACTGTCATTACAAATAGCAATTTCACGCGGCTTAATACAGGTGCTTACACACTTACTGTTGCAAGTAGCGCTTTGCCACCTAATGTCAGCTTTAGTGCTCCCGCAATTAACGTTACTGACAACAACACAGTGAACGAAGCAGCCCTCTTTACGGTTGCTAGTACACCCGTAGTTGCCGGTTCGTATAGTGTTGGTGGCACACTAAGCGGCTTAAATACAGGCTTAACAGTGTCACTAAATAATAATGGTGCTAATTCTCTGAGCCTTAGCTCAAATGGCGCTTTTAAGTTTAGCGCGCTAGTAGCCAACAATGCTAACTATGCTGTGACAGTTGGCACACAACCAAGCGGGCAAACGTGTACCGTCTCAAACGGTGCCGGTAAAGTAACGGCTAATATCACCACTGTTAGTGTTTCCTGTACTACCAACTCTTCTGGCTCTACCGGCGCGATTAAATACCGCGGTGTTAATTTAGCTGGCGCTGATTTTGGTGAAGGTAATTTACCTGGCACTTTTGGGGTGGATTACACCTACCCAACCAACGCCGAAGCGACCTACTTTAAAAGCAAAGGGATGAATGTCATTCGTCTGCCATTCCGGTGGGAGCGTTTACAGCCCACTTTAAATGCAGCCCTTGACCCAACCGAGCTGAATAGGTTACAGACTTTTGTTAACCAAGCCATTGCAGCAGGCCATACGGTTGTTTTGGATCCCCATAATTATGCGCGCTACAAAAATAATATTATTGGCGCAAGTTCAGTTACCAACGCTAACTTTGCTGACTTTTGGGGTCGTTTGGCTACGGTTTATAAAAATAATCCGGCGGTCATATTCGGACTGATGAATGAACCTAATACAATGTCGACAGAAACTTGGGTTGCGGCTGCCAATGCGGCGATTGCAAGTATTCGGGCTGTTGGTGCCAATAACGTTATCGCAGTTCCTGGTAATGGCTGGACTGGTGCCCACAGTTGGGATCAAAACTGGTATGGCACTGCGAATTCGATAGCGATGTTGTCGATTAAGGACTCTGCCAATAACATCATGTTTGAGGCACACCAATATCTAGACTCGAATAGCTCGGGCACGTCAGATGTTTGTGTCAGCCCAACTATTGGTGCCGAGCGCTTAGTCACTTTTACCAATTGGTTGCGGACTAACGGTAAGAAAGGCTTTTTAGGGGAATTTGCTGGCGGCAATAATGCCACCTGCAATCAAAGTATTGCCAATATGCTTGCCTATATGCAAGCGAACGCTGATGTTTGGGCTGGCTGGACTTGGTGGGCTGCTGGACCATGGTGGGGAGGTTATATCTTTACCATTGAACCCAGCAATGGCGTAGATGACCCCAAACTAACCAATCTGTTGCCGTATTTGAAATAAGTTGTAAATTCAGCATAAAATCTTAGCCTAGGGCTCTCTCCTTAGGCTAAGATTTTTTTTATCTCATTTTGAAGTATTTCCATGAAAAATATAAAAACTGCTTTATTGATTATTTTCAGTATTTTTCTTTTGGCAGCTCCGCTAACATCGCAAGCAGAATTAGGCGGTAATCTTTCCAGCATCCAGCAAGGACAAAAAACCTTTGGCTCGAAGCTAACTTCTGCAGCCCAAACTGGATACTCTATTTACTCACAAAGCATTGACTCCGATTTAGTCATTAAAGAATATTTAGCAACCAATGGGAATGTCTTTGCAGTGACTTGGAAGGGGGCTACCTTACCCAACTTTCAGGTGGTCTTGGGCGCATATTATGCAAACTACCTTACTGCCCTACAAAATAATCCGCGGGCGCTTTTTTTTCAAGATGACAATCTCGTCATTGAATCTGGTGGGGTAATGGGCGGATATGTGGGGCGCGCTTACTTACCGAAGCAATTTCCTGCTGGAATCACGCCAGCAAATATTCAATAATTTATGCGTGCAAGGATTTTTAAAGTGCCGGTCTTGAGCGTATTCCTAACCATACTCTTGCGCAGTATCGCATTCCCTTTTTTAGCAGTTATTTTAGTAGCCTGTAGCGGCGGAAGCACGAGTAGCTCATCCTCTTCAGGCAGTGATCAGAGCTCTCTTCCCAGTATTAACTTAGCCGCTAATTCAATTAGCGTAAATGTTGGTGCAGGTACAGCAAAAAATATCAATACGCCCTACGTTAGTGTGACCATTTGTCAGCCCGGCACCAATATTTGCAAGAACGTTGATAATATTTTGCTCGATACTGGCTCAACAGGCTTACGCGTTTTAGCCTCTACTATCACCTCATTGCAACTCAGTCCAGTAGTCGTCAATAATGCATCTATTCTCGAGTGTGCTTCATTTATTAGTGGTACTGCCTGGGGTCCGGTGAAATTAGCCGACGTTAAAATGAGCTCGGAAGTAGCTAGTTCAATTCCGATTCAAATTCTGGCCGATCCAAGCTATAGCACTATTCCAACCACATGTGGTGGTTCACAGGATACGCAAATCTCTACTACCCTTAAGACGAATGGGATTTTAGGGATTGGCTTATTTGTTAACGATAGCCAAAGTTACTTTAACTGCATACCAACGACATTCAGTAATTGCCGTATTAGCCTAAGTCTTACCCCTAATTTACAGGTACAAAATCCCGTTGCCGCTTTTCCGGTTGACAACAATGGCGTAATAATTAAACTTCCCGCCGTTGGCGCAACCGGATCTAAATTAGTCACTGGCTCACTTACTTTTGGCATCGATACCCAGAGCAATAATTCTTCCACTGGATCTTATGTTATTCCCACCAGTAGCAGTGGTTATTTCACCACTATTTTCAATAACACGACTTTTAGTAGTAGCTTTATTGATAGCGGTTCAAATGGGCTCTATTTTCCCTCGGGCAGCTTAAGTTCTATTTTAGTTAATTGTTCGTCTGCCTCTTTATCCGGGTTTTACTGTCCCGCCGCAACGCAATCCTATATAGCTGCCCTCACCTTGAAGAATAGTGTTCAGGGTAACGTGAGTTTTTCTGCCGCCAATGCCAAAAATTTAGTCGCTAATGGCAACTATGCTTACGACAATATAACTGGTCAAATTGGTGGCAATATATTTGACTGGGGCCTACCTTTCTTCTTTGGCCGCAGCGTCTATTTTGGCATTACTGGGCGTACGAGCAATGCTAGCATAGGGCCTTATTACGCTTATACGAATTAAATTTCTTTGGCCTTAACCCCCGCCCCTGCGGGTATATAAATCAAATTTAGCCATTAC
Source organism: uncultured beta proteobacterium (assembly GCA_903837335.1). GTDB lineage: Bacteria > Pseudomonadota > Gammaproteobacteria > Burkholderiales > Burkholderiaceae > Polynucleobacter. The sequence continues at coordinate 8,434 of CAILUH010000158.1, forward strand.
CTGCGCTACTTGCGCTGCATTAAAAGCACTCATTGCAAATGAAAAATTGACCTCCAAAACCGGAATTTTCAGTAAGGCAATTCGATGGGTAGGTTTGGTGTGGGCAGCAATCAATAATCCGGCGCCGGGTACATCATAATGCGTTTTATCATCGATTACTACTGAAGTAGATTGGTGTAATTCACCCAAAGCGTTTGGTAGCCAACGCATTAAATCTTCCGCTGAACAACCCATCACGCGTTGCACTTGAATTGCACTCACCCTAAAAATTAACCGCCTGCAACCGGGGGGCAAATCGCCAGGGCATCATTTTCTTTTAAAACCGAGTTCAAGCGATCTTGTGGTGGAATATATTTGCCATTAATCATGACTAAATGGGCTTGCGGATGCGGGATACAATGAATATCCATTACTTGACTTACGGTAGCGCCATCAGGCACCTGAATAATCGCCTCAATCGTATTGATTTTATTAGCGGGTAAATAGCGATTGAGGCTGGCAAAAAGCTTAAGGGTAACTTGCATAAGTAAAGCTTAATTCATTCAAGCAGATTGTGCTTGCCCTTGCGCTAAATACGCCTCCACTAGCAGGGTAGGATCTTGCAATAATCTTTCTTTCCAGGCGCCTAAGGCAATCTTGGTCTGTATCAAGCCACGTAAGACGCCAACATGCTCAGTAAAGCCTAGGCTAGTTGCGCCAATTAAGACATCGCCTAAAAATTCTAAACGTATATATTTGAACCGTTGCGGGTCACACAGTTCAATGTGATCGCCGCCTTTAGCCCCAGACCATAAGCCAAATGAGGAGGCAATTAAACCTAAAGTATCTAATACATTTACCTGTAAGGTGCCAATACTATTCACTTTACCGCCGGTCATATTGATCGCAGCAACGCCAGCTTGCTCGGCAGCATTGGGTTGAATGGCATTAATCATGCGCTCTCCAGTGAGAAAATCAACGCTTTCAGTTACATCACCCGCTGCATAAATATCTGCAATTGAACTTTGCATTTGCGCATTCACTAAAATTCCGGTTTTTATATCCAGGCCTGAGTCTTGCAAAAACGCAATATTAGGGCGCACTCCGGCTGCTGAAATCACTAAATCAACCTCGATGGTTTGACCATTCGATAATTTCACTGCTAAAGCTGATTTATCTTGGGTGATTGCTTCCACTTTGGTATCTGTAAAAACGGTAATGCCCTTAGCTTGTACCCATTCTTTAATTAGGCCGCCCGCCTTCTCAGTCATCATGCGTGGCACCATGCGGTTACCCATTTCAACCACGGTTAGCTCTACTCCTCTGCTTGCTAAAGCCTCAAGAATGATGCAACCAATAAAACCTGCCCCCATTTGTAAAACACGAGCTCCGGGTTTAGCCAATTTATCAATTGCGCGGGCGTCTTCTAAAGTCCAACAATGATGCACTCCCGGCAAATCAATTCCGGGAATGGGTGGTTGCACAGGTACAGAACCAGTAGCAATAAGTAACTTATCAAAATGAATTTTTTGTTGTTTTTTATTGCCCTCTTCAACTTGCAGTGATTTATTTTTGGCATCGAGTGAAAGTACGCGACCCTGTAGTTGTTGAATTTTTAATTGCTCGAAATGCTTGGCGGTTTTCCGTAAATACGTTCCCGCTTCGTCAATATTGCCAACCAATAAATAAGGGATTGCCATACGGGAATATGGCGGTGAGCTCTCATCACCAATGAGCACAATCTCATCAACAGGACAGCGCTTACGAATAGTCTCGGCCGCAATAACGCCGGCTGGCCCATTGCCAATAATGACATGCTTCATTGCGGTAATTAAAGACCTAAACGCTTGCGGGTATCGGCATTAATTTGCCCATCGCTATCCCAGCCGCGAATCTTGTAATACTGCGGCAACATCTTACCTAAGCCAGACACTGTACCTTTGCCGGGCCCGGTTTTTGCAGCTTCAGTCATTAAGCGCTTCGGTAACTTATCGTCCTTACTAGTAAAGCCAGCACGATTATTAAAATCACGTTCCATATTCCAAATACGCTCACCGATTAAATTCAGATTATCGACTGTGAACTCATCACCGCAAGCCGCTTGTAATTGGGGGGCAACGTCAGCTAGTGTCCAAGCAAAGCTAGTGAAAATACATAGGCCGGCCGAGTCAAAGGCTGCAGTAGCATCTTGAAAGGCTTTGACTAATTCAGGCTTGCCATCGGTATCAGCTGGCTCGGTTTTAACTGGTATACCTAATACTTCAGAAGCGATGGTGTATCCCCTTAAATGACAGGCGCCACGATTGGAAGTAGCATAAGCCAAACCAATCCCTTGAATCACTCGCCCATCGTAAGCGGGAAACTCTTGACCTTTAACACTCATCGATAAATCAGGCTGACCATATTTTGCTGTCAGCCGAGCAGAGCCCAAGGCAATTTCCTTACCAAAGCCAATTCCTTGTGCAGTAATTTCAGCAAAGTGACAGAGGGCCTTGACTGAACCAAAAGGCGCTTCAATACCAAGCTGCTCTTTTGTTAAGACGCCCATTTCATACATTTCCATTACTGCACCAACAGTTGCGCCAAAAGTAATCGGATCAAAACCATCTTCGTTACAAATCATATTGGCATACTGCAATGCCTCTAGATCATTCACACCATTAGCTGCGCCTAAAGCCCAGGCAGCCTCATACTCAAGACCGCCTGAGGTATTTTTATATTGAGGTTTATTCTCAATCGTGAAATGCGACTCATCAATTTGTGAAATGCGGCCACACGCAATCGTGCATGCAAAGCAAGCTTGGGTCGTTACTAAATGCGATTTACCATCCGCGCGCTCAACTGCCATAGCTTCAGCAGAAATATCTTTTGCACCATCAAATTGCACATCCTGGTGATTGCGGGTGGGTAATGCCCCAACCTCATTAATCACATTCATTAATACTTGAGTGCCATAGGTTGGTAAACCTTGGCCCGTTACAGCATGCCCAGCTAAAACTGCTTTGCCAGCATTTACAGCCGCCATAAAGGCTTTAGGATTTTTAATATTACCAACGCCTTTGGTACCGCGTACTGCTAGGGCTTTTAAATTCTTACTACCCATCACAGCACCCACACCAGAGCGGCCAGCAGCACGATGTAAATCGTTTACGATGGCGGCAAAATAGACTTGATTTTCGCCGGCACGCCCAATGCAAGACACCCGAATTTGGGGATCTTGATGTTTTATTTTGATCGCTGGCTCAGTTTCCCACACTGTCTTGCCCCATAAATCACTGGCATCAACTAACTCGGCTCGATCATCCTCTATATATAGATAGACAGGTTTAGGCGACTTGCCTTCAAAAATAACCATATCCCAACCAGCCATTTTTAATTCAGCACCCAAATAGCCGCCCGAGTTAGAACAAGCAATTGCACCGGTTAAAGGGCCCTTGGTGACGACAGTAAAACGTCCACCAGTCGAGGCCATGGTGCCTGTTAACGGCCCAGTTGCCCAAATAATTTTATTTTCTGCTGATAAAGGATCAACCTTTGGATCGACCTCATCAACAAAATATTTGGTCGCTAAGCCCCGCGAGCCCAAATAGGTTTTAGCCCACTCCATATTTAAAGGCTCAGACTTGCAAGTGCCTTTAGTTAAATTAACGCGCAGTAGTTTCCCGGCCCAAGACATAGTATTTTCCTATTCAATAATTAGTTAGTACTGGCTTGATTGCCAAGCTTATCGGCCCATTCGCGCATGCGATCGAGCCCTGTCCAATCAGCATCTACAAAAGTAATTGCTTCCGTTGGACAAGCGGTTGCGCAAGCGGGATCACCAGAACACAAGTCACACTTTTGGACCTTGCCCGTATCTTGTACGTAATTAATCGTCCCAAACGGACAAGCAATGGTGCAAACTTTGCAACCCACACAAGTATCCTCAGATACTACTTTTGCGCCCGTTACTAGATCAATGGAAATAGCATCCACCGGGCAAGCCTTCAGACACCATGCCTCATCACATTGAGTGCAGGTATAAGGTACTTTTACTCCCGTATTGTGAAAATCAAAGACCCGAATTCGTGATTTAGAGGGATTAAAAATTCCATAATGCTCATAACTACAGGCCATTTCACACTGGAGGCAACCAGTGCACTTATCGGCATTAATCAGTAAAGACTTTTGCATTTCTAATCCCTTGTTTATTTGGAAAATAAGCTATATATGCAATCTTCTGCCAATATAAAACAAATGGGAAGCTAGTAGTAACCCTAGTAAAACAATCCAGCCCTGTATTGACCCAAATCCGCATCTAATGCTGCTCGCGCATCCAATTGGGATGCAAGCGGCCTGGTAATTTCATACGATCTTTGAATAAGATCCCTGGGAAAGGGATTCGCGCAAATGACGATCAAAAACCATGGCCACGCGCCGCACTAACAAGCGACCGCTGATAGGCACTGTTAAGGTATCGCCATGCCACTCAATTAAGCCACAATCTTCTAGGTTATTCAGTTCAGATGCTTCATTTGCAAAATACGCGTCGAAATCAATTCCATATTTTTGCGCCAATTGGCTAGCATCAACTTCAAAATGACACATGAGCCGCCCTATTAAATCACGTCGCACTACATCATCTTCTGATAAACGCATGCCCCGCAATGTAGGTAGTCGATGCTGATCAAGTAAAGCGTAGTATTCATCTAGGGTTCTTACACTTTGCACATAGCAATCATCGACTTTACCGATAGCAGTTACGCCAAATGCCAACATATTGCACTCTGCCTGAGTTGAATAGCCTTGAAAATTACGCTGTAAGCGGCCTTCTTTTTGCGCAACTACTAACTCATCACTTGGCTTAGCAAAATGGTCCATGCCAATATAGATATAACCTGCTTGCTCTAACTGATCAATGGTATTCGACAAAATTTGCAGCTTAGCTACTGCATTCGGTAAATCGCTCTCTGCGATGCGGCGTTGTGGCTTAAAAATATGCGGTAAATGGGCATAGCTATAAACCGATAGGCGATCTGGATTCATCTCGATTACGGCTTGCACTGTTTTAGCAAAACTGGTGGGCGTTTGCTTTGGCAAGCCGTAAATTAAATCCACACTACTTGAAGTAAAACCATATTTACGCGACCAATTCAGGACCGACTGAGTCTCTTCTAGCGTTTGAATTCGATGAACTGCCTGCTGAACCTCCGGATTGAAATCTTGCACGCCCAGACTAATGCGATTAAAACCTAACTCAGCAAGTAATTTAATATCGGCTTCAGTTACACGGCGCGGGTCAATTTCTATCGAGTATTCCCCGTTTTGCTGAAACTCAAAATGATTTTTAATCGAGCCCATTAATTCGCGCATTTCAGCGTCAGACAGAAAGGTCGGTGTACCGCCACCCCAATGCAGTTGACTAAGGGGTAATTTTTGCTTGGGAGCCAAATCCATTGCCGCACAAACAGCAGCCATTTCTTTGGCAAGATACTTAATATACTTAGCGCTACGTCCGTGATCCTTCATAATAATTTTATTGCAAGCACAGTAATAGCAAATATTCGGGCAAAACGGTAAATGTATATAAAGCGATAAAGCTTGATCGCTCAATGCAATTCGCTTAAGTGCTAAACGATAATCAGCATCAGTAAAACCTGGGTGGAAACGATCGGCACTTGGATAGGAGGTATAGCGAGGTCCATTAATATCAAATTTTTTTAATAGTGCGGGCTCTAATAGACCAGTTCTCGCACTAGCTAGTGCATCTACTTTATGAGGCGTTGTTATTAATTGATCCATCCCATTCTTTGTAGCAGAATAAGGACAGATTGATTTTGATTTAAATCAAAATTCTTATCTGGATGTCGCTCTTTTGGGTCGCCCTTTTGCTTGCGTGGCCTGCGGTTTAGGGGGATGCTTAGACTTAGATTGCGGTCTAGCTTGACGGGTCGCCTTGATGGGCTGCGCGCCAATGCTGGGATCCACCTCAAAGCCCTTAATGATTTCTTGTGGAATAGTTTGTTTAGTTAATTTCTCTATATCCTTTAACAAAGCTAATTCATCGATACAAACCAATGAAATCGCTACTCCATTCGAGCCAGCCCTGCCCGTTCTACCAACTCGATGGACATAATCTTCCGGAACATTGGGTAAATCATAATTAACTACATGGGGTAGTTGATCAATATCAATTCCCCGTGCAGCAATATCAGTTGCCACTAAAGCAGTGATTTTTCCAGACTTAAAATCTGCCAGCGCTTTCGTGCGCGCCGATTGACTTTTATTCCCGTGAATAGCCATGCAAGTGATACCATCTTTTTCAAGTTGCGTAACCAGCTTATTGGCACCATGCTTTGTCCGCGTAAAGACTAGGACCTGCTGCCAATCATTCGCTTTAATGAGATAGGCTAATAGGGCTTGTTTTTTATTTTTATCGACCGGATGGATTTTTTGAGTAATCGCTTCGTGCGTACTATTACTACGCGCAACTTCAATTAATGCTGGAGACTTTAGCAAGGTATTAGCAAGCGCTTTAATTTCGGCAGAAAATGTCGCAGAAAATAATAAATTCTGCCGGGCTTTAGGTAATGAAGTCAAAATGCGCTTGATATCAGGCAAAAATCCCATATCTAACATGCGATCTGCCTCATCTAAAACTAAAATTTCAATTTCTTTAAGTGAAATATGGCCTTGCCCCATTAAATCGATTAAGCGACCGGGCGTGGCTACTAAAATATCGAGGCCATTTTTGATTGCATTAATCTGTGGATTAGCACCGACTCCACCAAAAATAACCGCTGATTTCAGTCCAGTGTATTTGCCATAAGTTAAAACAGATTGCTGCACTTGCGCCGCAAGCTCACGCGTTGGAGTCAAAATTAAAGCCCGAATTTGGCGCCGTGCACTTGTTGTGGTGGGTTTTGATTCCATCAGTCTTTGCAAGATAGGCAAAGTAAAACCGGCAGTTTTGCCCGTGCCTGTTTGGGCTGCAGCTAATAGATCGCCACCTTTTAGGACCGCTGGAATCGATTGAATTTGAATGGGGGTAGGATTTGTATAACCTTCTTCTTCTACTGCACGCAAAATGGGCGCAGATAAAGCGAGTTCTTTAAATAGCATGTAGGCCAATAAGTAATTACTGCAATTGAATTGCTCATTTTAAGCTATTAACTAATTTGGCCAATCGGCAGCAGGTAGCCCTGTATATGGAGCAGTAAATACCTGGCGCACTAGCGCAAATGATTGCGGAACTGGATTACCAGTTTTGTAATCGATGATCCAAAAATAATCATAGACATCATCCGGCCATGTGGTGGGTACTCCCGCAATTTGATCCAAGTTAAGCAATTGCCGCAAAGTCACTTTTTCTCCAACAAATTCTGCCTCTAGGGCAGCGCTGGCAATGTGAAAATGCTCCCAAATCATCAACACTGTTTTATCTACATACTGCTGACTAAATAACAAATCCTCGGCTGCCTCACGATTGCGCACATTTTGTGCGGCCATATGCGCTCGATCTATCCCTGCTTCTGCCCAATAGGCAATCATCGGCATATTCCAATTAGCGGCAATTGGCGCCATGGTTTCAATGGTATGTAAGGTCATCACCATTAACGCCGCGGGCTGCTCGTTTTCACTGAATAAGGATCGACTAGCTTGCTTACCTAGATATTGATCAGCCAGCGCTTGGGCGCGCAATTTGCCCGTCGCCGAAAGGCTGGGGGCATCTAATTTTTCCGAATGACGCGCAATAATAATTTTCATGGGAATTAAAATAATAGCAAAAATTGAAAATAATTAAAATCGGTTACATTCTTAGTTGTGCAAGCAATTTATACCATTATGCAATTTTCCGTTGACCGTCATTTTTTTATGTTTGATCGGCTTCAAGGCGGATGAAAGCCCAGATCACCCTACTAAATAAAAACTTGTTTTTATTGATCCTTTGCCAAGGACTCTTTTTAACTAACAATGTTACTTTTATTGCTATCAATGGCTTAGTTGGTCTGAGCCTAAGTCCGTCGGCTTGGATGGCAACCTTGCCGATTATGGGTTATGTCGTTGGGGGTGCACTCTCCACCTCGATCGTCGCTAAAACCCAACATCAATTTGGGCGTCGTCGCTCCTTCCAATTAGGTTTATTGATTGCGATTATTTCAGCACTCATTTGCGCCTACGCTGCCTTCTCTAGTAATTTCTGGTTACTGATTGCCGGTACCTTTGTGGCTGGGTATTACAGTGCCAATGGACAACTGTATCGTTTTGCAGCTGCTGAGCTAACCGTTGCAAGCTTGCGGGATAAGGCAGTGTCGTGGGTTTTAGCAGGTGGTATATTGGGCGCCGTTGTAGGGCCGAATTTAGCCTCATGGACTAAAAATAGTTTTTCTGTACCTTTTTTAGGCGCCTATTTAACACTGGCGATTGCGGGCGTGATCGGAATTATTTTGATGCAATTTATTCACTTTCCGGTGGAATTTAAATCGCAACAACCGCTCTCAGCAGGGCGAGATTTAAAAACGATTTTGCGCCAACCCGTATTTTTGGTTGCCACTATTGGTGCCTCTCTGGGTTACGGTGTGATGAATTTACTCATGGCTGCTACGCCATTAGCAATGCAAATTTGTGGCTTGCCTTTTACTGATACCGCCCTTGTTTTGGAATGGCATGTAATTGGTATGTTTGCCCCGGGGTTTTTTACAGGCTCTCTCATTCAACGCTTTGGTGCGCTCAAAATAATGGGGCTTGGAGTAATCCTCAGCCTAGTGTGTATTGCCATAGCCTCAACTGGAACTAATCTACATCAATTTCTATTGGCACTTTTCCTACTTGGTGTTGGCTGGAATTTTCTATTCACCGCCTCAACCACCTTAGCGATGACTGCTTACCGCCCCGAGGAAAAAGATAAGGCCCAAGCAGCAATCAACTTTTTTGTCTTTGGCACTATGGCCTTTACCTCATTTGGGTCTGGGGCCTTAGTTACTACTCAGGGGTGGGATCTATTAAATATGGGATCACTGCTTCCAGTATTGGTGACAGGATTGGCCTTAATTTGGCTGCGGGTAAAAAAAGGCCCTTCTCAGCTTAAACATCATCCATAAAATTACCACCGCCACTGTCATCCCAATCTGAATTACCTGAACCAGCTGAGTCGTCCCACGTGCTGACGTCCCGCACACCAAAATCTGTATTCTCTCGCCCAGTTTGGGGCGGCTGAATATTGCCAGAGGCATCCCGATCACCATGCTCGCCGCCCATTAAATGACTCGCTAAAGCCTGTCCTGCCACCATGCCAGCACCTAAGGCTGCCCCAGTTGCTAAGCTGCCCATGAGGCCAGAACCCCCAAAGCCTGTGTTTGGCGCTCCGGCTGGGCTATTAGGGCTGCCGGGACCGCCTGGACCATTCGGTGGACCACCTGTGGCGTTTGGTGCCGAACCGCTCTGCGGGCCATTACCTAAAGCTACCGCATTTGCTTGCTCGCGCTTTCGTAGCTTCATAAAATACATTAAGCCGCCAACTAAAACTAATATAAGCAACCAAAAAATGGGACTACTAAAAATCGAGTTAGCGCCCGAACTTCCGGCCGCAAGCCCAGAACTCTTACCTAACTGAGTACGTAGTTTTTGCACTGCATCAGCTTGGGCAAAAGGTAAACCAGGGGCAAGCGTCTCAGCACGCGCAAGCTCAGCGCGACCCTCATCTAAACGCCCTTCTTGTAGCCTTAATTCCGCCACGATATAGTGAGCCTTAGCGCTATTGGGATGATTTTCCAACACCCCCTTCATCATGGCATCTGCCTGAGCGTATTGCCCGGCGGCAATTTTTTGATATACCTCATGCAAACTAGGCTCTTGCGGATCTGCAAGCACGTTAGTACTGAAAATGAAAGCCACCAAAAGGCTAACAATTAAGGGAAATTGAGCTAAGCGCATAAGAGATTCTTTTCTCAAATTTAGAAATAAGATTCAAAAATACCTTATTTTTAGTTTTAATGAAATCCCTAGTTTTAATAGGGATTTACTGATGCGTGGGGCTAGCACGCAGCATGGTTTGGTTAATGCGTAACTCTACTGGCTTACCCTCCTGAACCAGGACAAAGTCAATTATTTGCGCCACCTGCATCTTTGCCTGGTACTCAATTTTCAAGACGCAATTGGGCAACAGCAGCTGCAGCGGCCCTAGTTTTTGACTAGTAGAATTGAGTGCGTCCGCTTGTTTATCTAATTTATCTAGATGTAAGAGTTTTTGTAAAACAAAAAAGGTTTCCGCGGGATTTGCTGAGCCTAAGGTAATACTTTGCAAATGGTTGAGTTGATTCGGATGTTGTTGATCAGCGTTGACCCAAACAAAATTTGGTGTCACATGCTCACAAAAATAAATACGTAAGCCTTCAATCGGCTGTTGAGAAAACCGTACTGCCTTAAAAAAGGCTTGCTTGATCTCATTACCAACTTGCGCAGGTCGCGATAAATCTTGTACTGCATTTGGCGCAAACCCTGCTTCATTAAGGGACTTAAAACAGGCTTCAGCATTGTTGGTACGAAATACTAAAGCATCTAGACCAAACGCTAAATTCGCAATTTCTGCTCGTTGAGGCACCGTTCCCGCCTCCCAACCCAAGATCTCTAAATAGGTTGTATCTAAAACAATTAATTGATTTGATGATCCTAAGTTATGCGTTGACTTTGCGCTGAGACGAAAACCAAGATCACTAAATTGCTTAGCAACCAAGCTCATTTGGTCTCTTGCCATGATTACTACATGGTCAAATTCATACTGCATAGGGGGCTCTTTTTGCCATTCGAGCTCTCAATACTAAATCATTGCCACTCAATCCCCTAGTGGGCTAGATTAGATTACTTTTCGGCATTGGGGAAAAATAATTGCTGACCCCCAATTTTGTAAGCGGCAATTGCATCCTGGCCTGGTTTAGAAATTAACCAATCGATAAAGGCTTGACCCTCGGCTTTTTTCACTTGGGGATATTTCATGGGGTTAACTAACATGACGCCATATTGATTAAATAAACTAGGGTCGCCTTCAACCAAAATACCTAAATCACCTCGATTTTTGAATGACAACCAGGTGCCACGATCAGCTAATACATAAGCATTCATCGCAGAAGCCGAATTCAATGCCGGACCCATCCCGGAGCCGGTTTCTTTATACCAATTCAGATTGGCATTGGCCGCAATACCAGCGTCTTTCCAATAACGCAACTCTGCCGCATGAGTACCACTTTTATCGCCCCGAGATACGAATAGGGCTTTAGCCTCGGCAATTTTTTGAAACGCAACCTTAATATCTTTGCCGCCAGCAATTTTTGCGGGATCACTCTTGGGACCAATCAAAATAAAATCGTTGTACATCACTTCATAGCGCTTAGTAGAAAATCCCTCGTCGATAAATTTTATTTCGGCGGGTTTATCGTGAACAAACACCACATCAGCATCACCCCGACGACCAATATCAAGTGCCTGCCCCGTCCCTACTGCGACAATTTTTACCTGGATGCCAGACTGCTTTTGAAAAATCGGCAATATTGATCCAAATAAGCCCGATTGCTCTGTAGATGTCGTTGACGATACGACGATACTTTTATCCTGTGCATAGCTGGGGCTGACAGAAATGATTACGCCAAAAATAGTGGCTATAAGATAACGATGGAGATTACATGTACACATACGAATTAAGTCTAGAGTATCTACTCCAAATTGACCCATATCTACAATCACTTGCTGAGGAAACCAGCGATGACTAACCCATTGATTAGTCATTTTTTGTTTACGCATGACAGCTGCAAAATGCATAAATACTCTCGTTTCTAGTAGAAGTTCTTCATTTACTGCAATTACTAATCAGCAGTAATGCCTTTATCTTTAATAACTTTAGCCCATGCACTTGACTCTTTTGCCATATATTTACCTAACTCATCGCGCGACATTGGATTAGGCGTTAACCCATGCTCTGATAAAGAAGCAATCACCTCTTTATCGTTTAATACTTTGACAATTTCTAAGTTCCAACGATCTAACAAAACCGTTGGGGTTTTGCTTGAAGCAACAAAGGCATACCAGTTTGTTGAATCAAAGCCAGGATAACCCGATTCAGCAATGGTTGGCACATTAGGAAATAAGGGCGCTCTTTTAGCGCCGGTGGTCGCCAACGGAACTAACTTACCCGTTTTAATGTGTGGTGAAGCTGACGATAACGCAGAGTAATAAGACGAAACTCGCCCCGCTAATACGTCAACCAAAGCGGGGTTACCCCCTTTATAGGGAATATGTACCACATCAATGCCAGCTCGTAAATTGAATAATTCACCCTGCAAATGGGAAGCGGAACCATTCCCGGTCGATGCGTAAGTTAGCTTACCGGGTTCTTTTTTCGCTAAAGCCACATATTCTTTTAGCGTCGTCACACCAAGAGAAGGTGGTACTACTAATATATTCGGAAAACTCATCCCCATTGTTAAGGGCGCCAAATCCTTAACAGGATCATAAGGTAGCTTCATTAAATGGGGTGCAATTGTTAATGGTCCAATTGAGCCCAATAAAATCATTGAGCCATCTGTTGGTCCATTCGCAACCGTAGCATGCGCAATATTGCCACCAGCACCGGGCTTATTATCAACTAGGACAGTTTGACCAATATTTTCGCCCAATTTTTTAGCAATTAAGCGTGCCCCGGTGTCAGCTGCGCCACCAGCAGCAAAGCCAACGACCATCGTGACTGTTTTTTTAGGAGGAAACTCTTGCGCCTGCGAAGCGGGGCTTAATAACAGCCCCATCAAGGGAACTAAAGTTACCTTTAATAGGTGTAATAAATACGATGTTTTATTCATATAAACTCCTTAGCCCGACTGATTGATATCTATTGCAGGCTATTTTAGGAGCTTTTGCAGAATTATTGATTCAACGATACAATTTTTTATTGGCTCACCTTAGAAACTATGATGAAACATGCTCTCTCCAGCAGGGTCTCCAGCTTTCACCCTGCACTATTTTGCTCCGTAATTACCCTGGGAATACTCTCTTTGGGCGCAAATTCGTATGCAGCCACTGGCGCTGAAACGTATCAACAAGTGTGTTCTGCTTGTCATGCTACAGGACTTAATAATGCCCCGAAAGTTGGCGATAAAAAACAATGGGGTAAGTTAATTAAAGAAGGGCAAGCGCACATCAGTGCGGACGGATACTATGGCGTGGGCGCCATGCCTGCCCGCGGTGGTAATCCGAATTTATCTGTCGCAGAATTTGCTGCCGCTGTTGTGCACATGGCAAATCAAGCTGGTGCAAATTGGCAGAACCCAGATGAAGCCATGCTAAAAACAATTAATGAGCGTCTGGCCACAAAACATGCCCAAGCGAATGCTAAAAAAACGTAAGTACTTTATTTAATGAGCGATTTACTACCTTGCATCGAAATTGAAACTGCCCCAAATCCACAGGCATCAGTAATTTGGCTGCATGGACTTGGTGCCGATGGCAATGATTTTGCATCGATCGTACCTCAGCTTGATTTAACGGGGTGTTTACCAATTCGCTTTATATTTCCTAGCGCACCTAGCATGCCCGTGACTATCAATGGGGGCTATGTGATGCCGGCTTGGTACGATATTGCTGCACCCGATTTAACCCATCAACAAGATGTCAAAGGCATTCAAAAATCAGCCAGCGCTATAGCTGAGTTGATTGAAGAAGAGATAAAAAAAGGCATTCCATCGAACAAAATAGTGCTTGCGGGATTTTCACAAGGCTGTGCGATGGCTTTGTATATTGGTTTAAGTTTTCCACAACCCCTAGCAGGCATCGTGGCTCTGTCCGGTTATTTGCCGCTCGCAGAAAATTTTCTCAGCTTTAGAAATAGTGCCAATTTCAATACGCCTATTTACATGGGGCATGGGGTTTGGGATCCAGTTGTGATTCCACAGCGGGGTGAAGATTCTCATACCTTGCTTAAACAACATGGTTACCAGGTCAATTGGCAAACCTACCCAATGGAACATTCTGTGCACCCAACTGAGCTTGCTGATATTTCTCTATTTCTACAGGAAGTACTAGCAGTTGCTTAGCTTTTGTCTTACAAGCAATTAACAATTGTCAGTTGGACATGCCCTAACGCAACTTTGCCGCTTCATAGCGCAACTATTTTTTGCTACCAAATCAGTTGCTTTTTCCATGCAAAGATTATTGTCCATATCGCACTCGCGCACACATCCTTGGTCCTTATTACCCATATCTACATTGGGCGCATAAGTGCCGCAAGCAGTTAAGGCAAATAGACAGAGTGCACTAACACCAATGAATTTATTCAAGTACACAATAATTCCTAGGTCTACTGTTAAGATTTAATATTATCTATTAATTAATTCAAATTTGTGCAGCCCTATATCGAATATGAATAACCCTCTCAGACGTAGGCTTACAGTTTCTATTATTGGCTTGTATCTCTGTTTATTTGGCACCAGTGTTTATGCTGGGCTAAACGAAGATCTGCATGATGGTCATCATGTTCTGCTGATGCGTCATGCCGATGCTCCCGGCATAGGCGACCCAGCGGGATATAAAATCGATCAATGCGCTACCCAACGCAATTTAGGTGAGCGCGGACGCAAACAAGCTGAACTCATTGGTGCTTGGCTGACTAAACAAGGCATTGATAAAGCGCAAGTATTTTCTAGTCCCTGGTGCCGCTGCGTGGATACCGCTAAATTACTAAAAAAGGGTGCCGTCACAATTGAGGCCTCGCTTGGCTCTTTTTTTGATGACATGTCTTTAGAAAAAACCCAAACTCAGGCACTCCAAACATTCATTAAAAATAGTCTTGCTAAAAAATTTCAGCCGCCTTTCATTTTAGTAACCCATCACGTCAACATTCAAGCATTTACCGGCAAGGTGGTGAATGTGGGTGATATGGTCTTAGTGAAAGTCAATCAAGCTGGGCAGTATGTTGGCCATACCCATTTCCCAAGCCCAATGCCATAATTTTTTCTCTATATTGATTTACGAAACTGAATAATCTCCTGGTCAATTCGATCTAAGTTAATCATTCCATCGCGTGGATGTTCGATATCCAGAATTAATGAGATTGTCGCCACCATCATGACGATAAAAACCACCGTTAAAAGCCAGTCGCGGCGCTCTTCTACTCCCATAATGTAGCCAGCTACCAAGGAGCCAGCAAACGCGAGTAAAAATAGCAATGCCCACATGGCTGGTGGTGGATGCATTCGCATCGCCATACGCTGGTAATCAGCAGCGTCAAACATGGCAGTAATGGATGGCAAAATTTTTGCCGCGATTAATTTGTCAGCAAAGTTTAAGGAACTAATATTGTTGACCGATTTCAAAGCAGCCTGCCATATTTGATTGCCAACTTCTACTCGCTGTTGAAAAATTTTCGCTTGATCTTCTAATTGCATTGGTTTTTTATAAACCTGAAGTCGTAAATCAATATATTCTTTAAGTAATTCTCTTAGCTTTGGTTGATCTTCGGCTTTAAGTAAGTCGATAGATAAATAAGCGCTACCAATTGTGGTGAGCTCACCCATGATTAAGTCGCGACGCTTATCAAACCGATCAGAAGCACCTGAAAAGGTAATGGCGATGACCAAAGCCAACAATCCAAAAATTGCTGCCATGAACGTATCGCTAGCATTGATCTTACTAGCCTTATATTTTGCTTTAGCACTTCGCCCTACTCGCCAGCCAATCTCTACCATTAATACCATGCCTAGCAATAAGGCAATCGCAACGATATGATTGTCGATAATGAAAATTCTTAGGGCGTCGTTCACTTTCTTGTTAAGTATCCGACTAAGAGATGTCTAGATAATATCTCTAATAATTAAAAAGTTAAAAACTTGCCTTCAATCCCACCATAATGCTACGCCCAGGCTGGGGAGCATACAGTCGAACTGGCATGGGCGTGGTGGCATAACGAATATCTTGATTTAACAGGTTTTTTAGCACCATATATGCTGTCCAATTAATTTTATTAATTTTTTCGGTATAGGAAACTCCGCCGTTTAAAAGGCTATAACTTGGCGTTGGGCCAATTTCAAATGAGGCTAGTCGTGTTTGCTGTAAACCGTATATATA
>CAILUH010000159.1 GCA_903837335.1 uncultured beta proteobacterium
GCCACGTAAAGCATCTGCACGCAAACCAAAACTATCAATACTAGCTAGGGCTTGTTGGTGCATCTCTTGGGCCTGCCTTTGAGCGTAGTCTAAACCCATCAGGGTCACATAGGTCGGCTTATCGTTGGCGGCATCTTTGCCGGCCGTTTTACCGAGGGTTTGACTATCTGCTGTGGCATCCAGCACGTCATCGACTATTTGAAAAGCTAAGCCCAGGGCACTTGCAAATGAAGTCAAGGCGCGCATCTCTGCTGGCGATAAGTGCGCCACAATGCCACCCATTTGTACTGCGCAAGTAAGTAATGCCCCTGTTTTCATTTGATGCATATTTTGTAAGCCGGCTAAATCGAGCTTTGCACCTACGCTATCTAAATCAATTGCTTGCCCACCAGCCATACCACGCGAACCAGCAGCACTGGCCAACCCCGCAATTAATGCCAAACGCATCTCGCCATTGCCGGATGCCTTAGCCAATATTTCAAAAGCACGGGTTTGCAATGCATCACCTACTAGTAGTGCGGTGGCCTCATCAAAAGCTTTGTGCACTGTGGGTCGGCCGCGACGTAAATCATCGTCATCCATGCAGGGCAAATCATCATGCACTAAAGAATAAGCATGCATCATTTCAATCGCGGCAGCTGCGGTATCGAGCATGTTTTCATGTTCACCATCGGCTAGAGTGCCAGTTGCCCGCGCACGAGAATTGCCAAGTTCACCGGCGGCATAGACCAGCAGTGGCCGCATGCGCTTGCCACCCCCCAAACTAGCGTATAGCATCGCTTCGTGTAAACGCTGGGGCGCTGTTTGGGCAACATCTAAATTTTTGATGAGTGCTGCCTCAGCACGGGCAGAATGCGTTTGCACCCACGCCTCGAAATTAAATGGGTTCATGCGACTATTTTCTAACCCTCAAAAACCCGCACCTGCTGCTCTACCTGCGTCAGAACAGCTTGACAATGCTTAAGAAGGGCTGCACCGCGTTGATAAGCCAATAAGGTTTCTTCTAAAGAAAGCTTGCCAGACTCCATATCGGCGATCAGTTTTTCTAAATCTTTCAAGGCCTGTTCGTAGCGCAAATTGGGATCAATTGGACTCAGCGCTGCTGTACTTGCATGAGCCGGTTTTTTGGCTGGCATAACTTGGTCCCCCCGGAGAAATAAGGCAAATATTGGTATATAAACCCCCATCTTAATGGCAAACTAATCCGTAGGTATAATCCATGCCTTCCTTTCCAATATCGATTCGTCGATGGTTGGATTGGTTGTTCCGCTTAGCTTCGGCTGACTTTTTCGGGGGTGGGGAGAATGACTAATCTGGCTACCGCGCAGCAACTTGCGCCGTCCAAACTTCAATTGCCAGTAACGGCCTATTTTGACCTTGATTTATATCAACGTGAAATTGACTTGCTATTTAAACAGGGGCCTGCTTATGTAGGTCATGAGTTAATGGTACCTGAGCTCGGCTCTTATCAAACCTTGCGGGCCGAAAATGAAGGGCGGATACTCGTGCGCAATGCGCATGGCGTTGAGCTACTGTCAAATGTTTGTCGCCATCGCCAAGCGCTGATGCTTAATGGTTCTGGTCAAGTAGAAACGATTGTATGTCCCCTACACCGTTGGACCTACGATTTAGAGGGCGGTCTATTGGGCGCACCCCATTTTGAAAATAAACCTTGTCTTAACTTAGGAAAATCGCCCTTACAAAATTGGCAGGGCTTGTTGTTTGAAGGACCACGTGACGTGTGCGCTGATTTAGGCCGTCTTGGCGTCACTGCCGATTTAGATTTCACTGGCTACTTACTCGATCATGTCGAAGTGCATGAATGCAATTACAACTGGAAAACATTTATCGAGGTTTATCTTGAGGACTACCATGTCGAATCCTTTCATCCGGGACTTGGCAAATTTGTTTCCTGTGAAAATTTGCAATGGGAATTTGGCGACTGGCATAGCGTACAAACGGTGGGTCTCCATAAAGATCTCAGCGCGCCGGGTACCCACACTTACCGTGACTGGCATGCAGCTGTCCTGCGCTATCACCAGGGCAAATTACCTCACCATGGGGCAATTTGGCTTACTTACTATCCGAATGTGATGGTTGAATGGTATCCAGGGGTCTTATGTATTTCTACACTACATCCGCTTGGCCCCAATAAAACACGCAATATTGTTGAGTTTTATTATCCCGAAGAAATTGCTTTATTCGAGCGCGAATTTGTCGCCGCAGAACGCGCAGCTTATATGGAAACTTGCTTAGAAGATGATGAGATTGCTGAACGTATGGATGCTGGGCGTGCGGCTTTAATGGCGCGCGGCATCAATGAGGTTGGGCCCTATCAAAGCCCAATGGAAGATGGCATGCAACACTTTCACGAATGGTACCGCCGCACGATGAACTCGGAGAATCCAACATGAGCCAACCCTTAATTACTGCCAATCAATTAGAAGAGCTACTCAATACTGGGGCTGATGTTTTACTCTGCGACTGTCGCTTTGATCTCGCTAAGCCCACTGCAGGACGTGAAGCGTATCAAATGAGCCACCTACCTGGGGCTATTTATGTCGATCTCGATCAGGATTTATCTGGCCCGCAAACGGGCACTAATGGACGACACCCATTGCCTAGCCCTGAGGTCTGGGCAAAAACCCGCCAACGCCTTGGCATTAATTTACATACTCAGGTTGTAGCTTATGACAATCAGGGCTCAGTTTTCGCCAGTCGTCTCTGGTGGATGCTAAGAGCAATTGGTCATACCCAAGTACAAGTGCTCGATGGCGGTCTCGACGCTTGGAATGGTGCTATCGGCAGCAAGCCGCGCGAACCCATTGCGTTAGATGCTATGCCTACTGCCGTACCCTATCGTGATTTAGTGCTTGTTGATGAGGTTGTAGCAAATTTAGGTATTTCAGAAGCAGCAGCGCGCCTGGTTCTAGATGCCCGAACACCCGATCGTTTCCGCGGGGAAAATGAAACCCTTGATCCCGTGGGTGGGCATATTCCAGGGGCCACTAATCGCTGTTTCAAAGAAAATTTACGGTCCAAACAATTTAAAACAGCGGATGAACTTTACCGCGAATTTAGTATTCTTTTAGCGGGTAGATCTGCTAATAAAATTATTCATCAATGTGGTTCTGGCGTCACTGCTTGTCATAATCTCTTAGCCATGGAAGTAGCTGGCATAAGGGGCTCCCAACTCTATGCTGGCAGTTGGAGTGAATGGTGTGCAGATTCGCAGCGACCTATCGCGACAGCAAAATAACCACCCCAATACCGCAGCTGATCAACATAATTTGCCGCACGGATTCTCGCCAATGCGGGCGGCGGTGCATTTGCGGAATTAAATCGCTGACAGCGATATAAATAAAACTGCTCGAAGCAATTAC
>CAILUH010000160.1 GCA_903837335.1 uncultured beta proteobacterium
GCAACTGCTGCCAAATGACTATTTTGTTTTTGGCTCTGAAACCAAAGGGGTAAGTGTTGATGTTAGAGCTACCGTGCCACTCGACAATCAGCTTCGCTTGCCCATGCAAGCAAACAGTCGCAGTCTTAATCTTTCAAACTCAGTAGCCATTGTGGTTTATGAAGCATGGCGCCAAAACCAGTTCAAGCACAGCATCTAAAGCTTAATGTTCCGGCTTAGCATGACGGCCCATCAAGCCTTGTAGCGCAACCGCCAAAGATTGCTCCCCTTGCAACACTGCACTCACATTATTCGTGATGGGCATGTCAACTTTCAAGCGTGCGGCTAAACTCACAATCGCGGATGCGCATAAAACCCCTTCGGCCACGTGCCCGAGCTCAGCCAAAATAGTGGGTAAGGACTTCCCTTCGGCTAACAATAAACCGACGCGCCGATTACGGGATAAATCTCCTGTTGCGGTCAAAATTAAATCGCCCACGCCAGTTAGACCCATACAAGTTTCTGGCTGACCTCCCGCTGCCTTTACTAAACGCATCATTTCGGCTAAGCCACGAGTTAATAAGGCCGCACGCGCATTTAGTCCTAAACCAAGACCATCGCCAATTCCCGCAGCAATCGCAATGACATTTTTTACCGCGCCGCCAAGTTCAACTCCAATTAAATCTTCGCTAGCATAAATACGCACGTTGTCGTGATGAAAGGCATTCTGCACACTAGTGCATAAGCTATTTGAAGCGCTCGCAATCGTTAGGGCACAAGGCAGACCAAGCGCCATTTCATCTGCAAAGCTGGGTCCTGTCAACGATCCAAAAGTATGCGGAATATTCCGCCCATGGGCTTGCAATTCTCGTGCGACCAATTGATGTGGCAGTAAGGTTGTTTTAGGTTCTAGCCCCTTGCATAACCAAACAATTTGCAAGGGGCTAGTTGCTATTTCTGCTATGCGCCGCACTGATTCAGCTAGCCCGCTGATGGGCGTAGCAATCACAACTAAATCCTCTGCATTCAGCCGCCGAATCGCCTGTTTAAAATTATCACTAATTTCAACTGCGCTGGACAAAGTAATGCCAGGTAGATGTGAAAGGTTTTCTTTATGCTGCCGTAGCGCCTGTGCTTGGGTAGCGCTTCTGGTCCATAAACAGACCGCATGATCTGGCAAGTGTCGTGCCGCTTGCACCGCGATGGCCGTTCCCCAGGCGCCTGCTCCAATGACAGTTAGCTTCATGAGCTTAACGTGAACGTGAATTAGTTGGGGAGAATAATTTTGCTCTTTTCAGTATCCGCATTACTCGCAGCGGCGCCTTTAGCCCCTTCGCTTGCTTGGGCTAAACGTTGCTCGTACATGGCATGAAAATTGATCTCTGCCAAATGAATTGCTTGAAACCCGGCACGACTTACGATATCGGCAATATTGGAGCGTAAATAGGGGTACAAAATCGTCGGGCAAGCAATTGCTAACATCGGTTCAACTTGCTCAGGGGGGATATTTTTAAATTCAAAAATACCTGCTTGTTTTGCTTCTATTAAAAATAGTGTCTTACCTTCCACGCGCGCCGTAATCGTGCCTGATAACATCACCTCAAATAACTCATCACTTAAAGGTGCAATGCCGATATCAACCTCAACTTGCATTTGAGGTTCAGCCTGTACCAACAAAATTGCTGGAGTATTGGGCTGCTCAAGCGAAAGGTCTTTTAAATAGATGCGCTGAATTTGAAAAGAGGGTTCAGTCGAATTTTGTTCGCTCATATTATGTATTCCGTTCGTTTAGTTATTTCAATAAGCCATCGAGTTCGCCAGCTCGATCGAGAGCCACCAAATCATCGTATCCACCCACATGACGCTCGCCAATAAAAATTTGGGGAACTGTGCGGCGGCCCGTACGCGACATCATTTCTTCACGTTGCGTGGCGTCAACATCAATTAAAATTTTCTGTAAATGATTCACCCCCTTTTTTTGTAATAGCTTTTCCGCCATTACGCAATATGGGCAAACTTGGGTGCTGTACATCATTACTGGTGTCATTGGGTTTACCTTAAATACTTACTTTACTAAAGGTAAGTTAGCCGTTTGCCAGGCCTTTAATCCACCATCGAGCATGCCGACTTCAGCAAAGCCCATTTTTCTGAGTTGCTGAGCAGCTTTACGCGACTCATTGCCGCTTTGACAAACCAAAATAAGAGGCAATTTACGATCTAATTTCAAGCGCTCGAGATCACTTGAGAGTTTGCTAAAGGGGAGATTTTTGGCATTCGGCAGGTGACCTGCCTGAAACTCACTTGCTGCCCTTAAATCGAGCACCGCCGCCTTACGACGATTAATCCAATTGGTTGCTTCAGCCACAGAAAGCCCAGCCCCACTAATTAGCGTCGAAAGAGTGGGCATAAATAAGGCTAAGCCAGCAGCCGCCATCACGCCGATAAGTGCTAAATTGTCGGTTTGCATTAAAAAGTTCATCCTCTGATTATAGAATGGCTCTATGAAACAACTTGTCCTTATTCGCCACGGTGAATCTGCTTGGAATCTGGAAAACCGTTTTACGGGCTGGATGGATGTTGACCTTACCCCCAATGGCAGCGCTCAAGCACTGGCTGCTGGTGAAGCTCTAAAGCAGGCAGGCTATGAGTTTGATATTGCCTATACCTCAGTTTTACGCCGTGCCATACGCACTTTATGGCATGTCCAAGATGCCATGGATCTGATGTGGCTTCCCACAGTACATAGCTGGCGGCTCAATGAACGCCATTATGGCGCGCTTACTGGCCTTAATAAAGCAGAAACCGCAACCCAATATGGGGCCGAGCAAGTCTATATTTGGCGGCGCTCTTTTGCCATCCGACCGCCTTTATTGGCTTTAGAAGATGAGCGTAGCTCGCATCTAGATGTGCGTTATCAGAAGCTCGATCCCAACGAGATTCCCCGTGGTGAGTGCCTGCAAGACACCATTGCGCGGGTCTTACCTTTATGGCATGAGTCAATTGCGCCGGCCTTAAAGTTGGGAAAACGGGTTTTGCTGGTTGCTCATGGAAATAGCATTCGCGCCCTAATGAAGCACCTTGATAACATTTCTGCCGAAGCCATCATGGAGCTTAATATCCCCAATGGTAAGCCGATTGTGTATGAACTCAATGATGACTTACAACCACTACAGCATTTTTATATAGAGTAGAGCAAAATAGATGCTCTATTTCTACCGCCTGCCTCTATCTAGACCTCTTTACTAATTCAAACTATGCGCCGTTTATTTAAAAATCTTGCTCTTATTCTCATTGGGTTAATTGCTGGTATTGCTGCCACGATTCAGTTGTCAGCAACCGCCCAACAAAATACTGCTTTACCTCTTGATGAATTGCGCACCCTGTCTAATGTATTTGCCCAAATTAAACGGGAGTACGTCGAGCCAATTGAAGATAAACAGCTCTTAACCGATGCTGTAAAAGGCATGGTTAGTAGTCTTGATCCCCATTCTTCGTATTTAGACAAAAAAGATTTTTCAGAAATGCAAGAGCAAACTACTGGTAAGTTTGCTGGCCTTGGGATTGAAATCACTTCAGAAGATGGCTTAGTTAAAGTGCTGAATCCAATTGAAGATAGTCCTGCAGCTCGGGCAGGCTTACAAGCGGGTGATCTCATCACCCGTCTTGATGACAAACCCGTGCGTGGTATGACTTTAGATAAAGCCGTACGCACCATGCGTGGTGAACCTGGCACAAAAATTACCTTAACGGTATTTCGTAAAAGTGAAGACCGCACTTTTCCTGTCACCATTACACGTGCAGAAATTAAGGTGCAGTCGGTCAAAGCAAAAATTTTGGATAACGATATTGCCTGGGTTCGGGTCACCAGCTTTCAAGAGCGTACTGTTCCCGATTTAGCTAAACGATTGACCGAAATTAGCATTCAAGATCCTAAATTAAAAGGTTTGGTACTGGATTTACGCAATAACGGCGGAGGCCTTTTGCAAGGGGCTGTAGGCGTTGCGGCAGCTTTTTTACCAGCAGGTGCAGTCATAGTTTCTACCAAAGGTCAGGCAGCCGACTCAAAACAGGTTTTTAATGCCACTCCTGAAACCTATCGGCTCAGCGAAAGCGCTGACCCACTTGCTTCGGTGCCGGCTATATTCAAAAAAATACCGATGGTGGTATTGGTTAATGCCTATTCAGCATCCGCCTCCGAAATTGTGGCGGGCGCTTTGCAAGATTACAAACGGGCAACGATTATTGGTAAGACTAGCTTTGGTAAAGGTTCAGTACAAACAGTACGCCCCCTCAGTAATGACTCGGCTTTAAAAATAACTACTGCCTATTACTACACCCCAAATGGTCGCTCTATTCAGGGTTTTGGCATTAAGCCCGATATTCCGGTTGATCAAAATAAGGATGGCGATCCTGACGATGTTTTAATTACCCGCGAAGTGGACAGTGAAAAACATTTGCGCAACAAACAATCATCTGAAGATGCATTGATTAAAGACCGTGAAAAACGTCGCCTGGAAGAAATGCAACGCATCGAAGAAAAGAATGCCACTAAAACGCCTGCAGAACGCGATAAAGATAAAGCAAAAAAACCCACTGAATTAGGGAGTAGTGACGATTTTATGTTGCAACAGGCTGTCGCTTTTCTTAATGGTAAAGCAGTCATTCGTTCCTCCTCCAAGCTCGAGTAGATCTACATCCGATTAGCATGAACGACGAGCAGTTACTGCGTTATTCGCGCCACATTCTGTTAGAAGAAATTGATATTGAGGGTCAAGAAAAGCTGCTAGCAGCTCATGTACTGGTGATTGGCGCAGGTGGCCTAGGCTCTGCTGCTACCCCTTACTTAGTCGCTGCTGGTATAGGCCGTGTTTCCTTAGTTGACCCAGATACCGTTGAGCTAAGCAATCTTCAGCGTCAAGTAATGCATGCCCAAGATCAAATTGGTAAGTTGAAGGTTGCTTCTGGCAAAGCATTTTTAACCCGCCTGAACAGCGACACGGTTATCGAGACCTATGCTGAAAAAGCAACCCCATCTTGGTTGGCGCAAATACTGCCAAAGGTTAACGTGGTTCTAGATTGCACTGATCAATTCAGTACGCGCCAACAAATTAATAAAGCGTGTTTTGAACATCAAGTACCCTTAGTTTCTGGCTCTGCTTTAGGCTTTGATGCGCAAGTTAGCGTCTTTGATTTTAACAATCCGCACTCCCCTTGCTATGCTTGTATTTTCCCCCCCGATAGCAATCCAAGCGAAATGAACTGTGCGAGCATGGGTGTATTTTCCCCACTGGTTGGAATTATTGGTAGCCTGCAAGCTGCCCAAGCACTACAACTATTAATCGGCTTTGGTCAGCCATTAGTTGGCCGCTTACTGCTGTGGAATGCCTTGAATACCCGCATTGATGAAGTACAAGTAAGCAAAAATACATCTTGCCCAGTGTGTCATTCTTAATTCAATTCAGGCAAAACTATTTTTATGCTGCCATCAGCTGGGCCATGGCCAGCGCTTGTTCATCTGTCTCTAAAGCTTCTAAAACTGGTGCTAGATGGGCCTTTAACTTGCCAACATTAGCATGCAAAATTTCTCGCTTCACCAACAATAGTTGACTAAAGTGCATTGAAAAATCGGTTAGGCCCATTGCGAGTAAAAGCTTAGTTAGTTCGGGATCACCCGCCATCTCACCGCAAACTGAAACTGGAATTTTGGCCAATTGTGCCTGCTTAATGATGTGGGTTAGTAAGTACAGTACCGCTGGATGTAAATGATCATAGAGATGAGCAACCGCATGATCTGCTCGATCAATGGCCAGGGTGTATTGAATTAAATCGTTCGTGCCAATGGAAATAAAATCAAAATAGCGAATAAATAATGGCAAAGCTAAGGCCGCCGCAGGAATTTCAATCATGGCGCCTACTTGGATCTGGAGATCAAAGAGTTGGCCACGCGCGATAAGCTGTTGTTTAGCCTTTTCTATTAAACGAAAAGTCTCATGAATTTCTTTTGCATGCGCCAGCATCGGGATCATGATTTGCACTTGTCCATGCGCCGAGGCGCGCAAAATAGCGCGTAATTGCTCTAAAAAAATTTCTGGTTCCGCTAGTGACCAGCGAATTGCTCTCAACCCAAGTGCAGACGTCCCCGTTTGCAATAAGTCATTGCTATCGCCAAGTGGCTTATCTGCCCCAATATCGATGGTGCGAATATTGACCGGTAAACCATGCATTAAATCGACTACGCGACGGTACTCTTGATACTGATGTTCCTCATCCGGCAGGATTTGATTGTGATCCATAAACAGAAATTCAGAACGAAATAAGCCAATACCAATGGCCCCTAATTCAATGGCACGAATCGCATCCTCGGGTAGTTCTGTATTAGCTAATAATTTAATTGGTACGCCATCTTCGGTAACTGTTCGTGAAAACTTCAAAGCTTGTAATGCTTGGCTATTTTCGATCGCCTTTGCTTGCAGGGCGCGATACTCAATTAAGAGGCTTTCATCTGGGGCTACAACCACCAGCCCGCGCTCACCATCAATAATGAGCCAATCCCCATGGCGAATCATCTCGCTCGCGTGCCGCACACCCAAGACAGCCGGTATTTCAAGGCTTCGCGCCACAATTGAGGTATGTGAAGTCTTGCCACCCAGATCGGTAACGAACCCGAGAAAACGGGTATTTTTAAAACGCAACATATCGTGCGGTGCTATATCGTGCGCTACGATAATGGCATCACTAAAAACATTTTCTGGCGCTAACACATCTTGGATTTCTTGCTGCTGCTCACTCAAAGCCTTTAAAACCCGTTCTACTACCTGACGAATATCATGGGCACGCTCTTTTAAATATTGATCTTCCATTTCAGAAAACTGTTTGAGCAAATCATTTAATTCGCTCGTGAGTGCCCAGGCCGCATTTAATCCTTGGGTACGAATTAGTTGCAGTGGCTTTTCAACTAAGGCAGGATCTGTCAGGATCATGGCGTGGACATCAATGAAGGCAGCCATTTCTTGCGGCGCATCTTTAGGTAGGCCCGCGCGCAATTCCTGCAACTCACAACGAACTTGATCGAAAGCTAAAAGGAGTTTTTTCGCTTCTGCCTCTTCGCTACCGGAATCAATTAAATGGTGGCTAACCTCTAAGGCAGCGCGTGAAATGAGTACTGCTTGCCCAATCGCAATGCCCTTCGAGGCTGGAATACCGTGCAAGGCAAAGGTCACTTATTCGCCCTCCCCAAACCGATTGTTAATTAACTCTTGTACTGCTAGTAGCGCTTCGTCAGCCCGTTCGCCAACGGTTTCCAAAGTAACCGTACTACCTATTCCAGCAGCTAACATCATCACGCCCATAATACTTTTTGCGTTGACTTGTCGGCCATCGCGCGCCAAGTAAACTTCGCAAGGAAATTCACCCGCTAATTGCGATAACTTAGCCGAAGCGCGCGCATGCAATCCTAACTTATTAATAATTTTAATTTCGACGCTTGGCATTACCTATCCTCAGAGGCGGTGTTAAGAAAATTGGTATTAACGCCAATACGTAAAATGCCATTTTGGCCACCCTGTAAGGTTTTTTTGGCTAATTCCTCTAAGTCTTCTTGCCGATAAGAGACTGCGCGCATGAGCATCGGTAAGTTTAATCCGGTTAAAACAATAATCGGCGAAAGTGGTTTACCAGCCAACTGGATTTGACCTATCAAACGTGACGCGACATTGGCCGGTGTTGCACCCATAACATCGGTTAATACCAAAATACCATTACCCATATCAACTGCTTTTGCTGCTGCGAGCACCCTGTCGAAGCTGACTTTGGCATCCTCGTATGGCGGAATATCAACGGCCTGAATTTTTTCTGGGAGCGAACCAAAAGTTTGCTCTGCAAATCCCAGCATGGCTGAAGCTAATGGTGTATGGGCAACAATGACAATTCCGGGCATAACACTCCAAAGTTCGCTTAAGTAAATTCTTTCTCTAGTGACTGTAGCCAAAACTGAGCAACGTCAAGGCCAGTTTGTTCCGTAATTTCGACAAAACAAGTAGGGCTAGTAACATTAATTTCAGTCAGATATCCCCCAATGAGGTCGAGACCGACTAAAAAAAGGCCCCTATCCCAAAGTATCGGCGCCAAATACTCAGCCACCGCTTTCTCTTGATCGCTCAATAACATCGCTACGCCCTTGCCGCCAGCGGCGAGATTTCCTCTTATTTCGGCGCCCTGCGGAATGCGGGCTAAGGCATATGGCACCACCTGGCCCGCTATCAATAAAACCCGTTTATCGCCGGCACTAATCTGCGGTAAAAACTGTTGCGCCATCAGCGTACGTTGACCATTTTCGCCTAAGGTTTCAACGATGCTCGCCAAATTTAAGCCGTCTGGACCAACCCTAAAAACACCTCTACCGCCCATGCCATCTAAAGGCTTAAGCACGATATCGTGGTGCTCGGCATGAAATGCAGAAATTGCGGCAAGTTCACGCGTAACTAACGTGGGCGGAATGAAAGAAGCAAACTCGGTAATAGAAAGTTTTTCGGATTGATTGCGTAATGCACTGGGCTCATTGAATACCCGCGCACCTTGACGCACTGCTGCTGATAGTATCCAAGTGGCATTCAAATATTCAACATTAAATGGCGGATCTTGACGCATGAGTACCGCAGTAAAACGATCTAAGGTACACACCTCGCTAACACCAAGCTTATACCAAGCAGTGCTAGTAGACTGAAGTGAAATCGTGCAACAGTCGGCAAATGCAAATCCGGCTTGCCAAAATAACTGCCGACTTTCGGTATACCAAAGTCGATGGCCAGCAGCTTGCGCAGCGCGCATCATTGCTACAGTAGAATCTTTTTGCAACTTTAATGAATCTAATGGATCGCCAATGAATAAAAAATCCATTATTTACTGCGCCTCGGCGTTAGGATCAGTTCTCTCTAGCTCTAATGAAGCCGCTAATAAAGCGAGGCGCGCTACAACCCCATACAAGTAGAAGCGGTTAGGAGCGGCGCTACCAGGCTTAGCATTGCGATCGGGCATGGCATTTTGTTCGAATGCCAAAGGTACAAAATGCATACCTGGGGCATTTAAATTTTCATCGGGTCCACGATCGGTATGGACACGATAAAAACCACCAATCACATAACGATCGATCATATAAACAACTGGCTCCGCCACTGCTTCATTGACTTTTTCAAAAGTATAAACACCCTCTTGAATTAGTACATCGTGCACTTCCAAGCCATCCTTAACGACACTCATTTTATTGCGTTCACGGCGATTTAAATTGGCTAATTCACTGGCATTACGAACTACCATGACACCCATACCGTAGGTACCCGCATCGGCCTTAACAACGACATATGGCTTTTCTTTAATGCCGTATTCCCGATATTTTTTAGCAATCTTTTTTAAAATAACGTCGACTTTTGTTTGCAGTTGATCCAAGCCTAGTTGCTCATGAAAGTCGACGTCAGAGCAATAATCAAAATAGGGATTAATCATCCAAGGATCAATATTAATTAATTTTGCGAACCTCTTAGCTACTTCATCGTAGGCCAAAAAATGCTTTGATTTACGGCGGATTTGCCAGCCTGCATGCAAACCTGGCAAAAGATATTGTTCATTAATCTTTTCTAAAATGGGTGGAATACCAGCCGATAAATCATTATTTAATAAAATCGAGCACGGATCAAAATCCTTTAGGCCAAGCCGCTGTTTTTTTAAACCCAAGCGTAATAAAGGTTCGAGGAGTAAACGATTCCCTTCCGGCAATTCAATCCAAGTTGGCTTTTTAATTTCGTCCGATAAGCTACCTAAACGCACATTCAAACCGGCTTGCCGCAAGATCGAAGATAAACGGGCAATATTTTGTAAATAAAATGTATTGCGGGTATGGCGCTCAGGAATAAGTAATAAATTTTTTGCCTCAGGACAAATTTTTTCAATAGCTGCCATGGCCGCTTGCACAGCCAAGGGCAACATTTCTGGCGAAAGATTATTAAAACCACCAGGAAATAAATTTGTATCTACTGGGGCTAATTTAAAGCCTGAATTGCGGAGGTCGACTGAACAGTAAAAAGGCGGGGTATGCTCCTGCCATTCGAGTCGAAACCAACGCTCAATAGTCGGGGTGGCTTCGAGTACTTTCGACTCAAGATCAAGTAAGGGGCCGCTTAAAGCGGTAATTAGATGTGGAACCATCTTCCCATTGTAAGTTTTTTATGCCTCAGCTCAATTTTTAAGCTATTTTGACAATAAAAAAACGCAGGATCGTGAGATCCTGCGCTAGAAGCCAGGCAGAAATACTGCCTAGGAGGGGTAAATCAATTAAATTTCATATGCTTCTTCGCTGTGGGAACTAATGTCCAAACCTTCGCGCTCTTCTTCCTCAGTAACTCGCAAGCCAATAATGATGTCAACGAGCTTGAAGGCGATGAAAGAGACGACGCCAGACCAAATCAAGGTAGTAATAACCCCCTGACTTTGAATCCAAAGCTGACTCATGATTGAGTACTCTGGGGCAACAGCATTCGTCACGTAATCATAGATGCCTGTACCGCCCAATGAGGGGGCTGCAAATACACCGGTAAGTAAGGCGCCTAATATACCGCCGACACCATGAATACCGAAGACATCCAAGCTATCATCTGAGCCTAACATTTTCTTCAGACCAGAAACGCCCCATAAGCAAACAATGCCAGCCAATGCGCCAATAATCAGCGCACCCATTGGACCAACAAAACCTGCGGCCGGTGTAATGGCCACTAAACCAGCCACACAACCTGAAGCAGCGCCAAGCATCGATGGCTTACCTTTGGTAATCCACTCAGCTAATGACCAGCCAATCACTGCGGCTGCAGTAGCTAGATAGGTATTCACAAACGCTAATGCGGCGCTACCGTTTGCTTCTAGTGCAGAGCCTGCGTTAAAGCCAAACCATCCAAACCACAAGAGCGATGCGCCTGTCATGACATACACTAAGTTATGCGGCTTCATGGCTTCTTTGCCGTAACCTAAACGCTTACCAATCACATAGGAGCCTACTAAACCTGCAATCGCTGCATTGATGTGGACAACAGTGCCACCAGCGAAATCAAGAATTCCTTTTTGCCAGAGCCAACCTGCTTTTGCAGTAATCGCATCAAGAGAGGCGGCATCTTTAATATCATCAGGACCAGGCCAAAACCAGACCATATGGGCAATTGGTAAATAGCTAAAAGTAAACCAGAGGATCATGAATAGGAGAACCGCCGAAAATTTAGCGCGCTCAGCAAATGAACCAATGATTAAACAACAGGTGATAGTTGCAAAAACTGCTTGAAATGCCATGAAGACATATTCCGGAATCACAATACCTTTGCTAAATGTTGCCGCATTGGAATCCGGTGTCATCCCAGCCAAGAACAAGCGATCCATGCCGCCAAAAAATGCGCCGCCTTCAGTGAAAGCAATGCTATAGCCATAAATCGCCCATAACACCGTAATCACCGAAAAAATCACCATACACTGCATTAAGATTGACAACACATTCTTACTGCGCGTTAAGCCACCATAAAATAGCGCCAAGCCTGGTACCGTCATCAATAGCACCAATGCTGTGGAGACCATCATCCAAGCGGTATCGCCCTTGTTAGGGGTTGGTGCTGGAGCTGCTGTCGCAGCGGGTGCAGCAGGAGTTGCAGCTGCTGCAGGAGCGGTAATAGCAGGTTTAGCTTCTTCAGCAGCATAAGCTACTGATGTCACTACCATGCCAGTAAAGCCAATCGCCGTCGCTATCGCGCCGCCAGCGACAATTCGTTTTATCCAAGTTAACATTTTGAACCTCTCTTTAAAGTGCGGCCGCGCCGGTTTCACCGGTGCGAATGCGTATAACGTGTTCAATTGAGGAGACAAAAATTTTGCCATCGCCAATTTTTCCGGTGCGCGCTGATTTTTCAATTGCTTCGATTGCTCGCTCTAAAATACCGTCTTCTACCGCAGCCTCTATTTTTACCTTAGGCAAAAAATCAACTACGTATTCGGCGCCCCGGTACAACTCGGTATGGCCTTTTTGACGTCCAAAACCTTTTACTTCGGTGACAGTAATACCAGAAATTCCAACTTCTGATAAAGCTTCTCGCACCTCGTCAAGCTTAAAGGGCTTGATAATTGCTGTGATGAGTTTCATGCGTTTCTCCGTTGTGGGAAATTAGAAAACTTTGGTTAAAGTAACAAGACCTTGCGAGCCACCCAGGTTTTTTCCAGTAGGGCTTTGGTAGGCGTATACGTTTCCTGCCTGTGCTGCATTAGTACCAATATAAGCCGCTGAAATACCTAAACCACCCCCTAAATCTTTAGATAAGCCAATTTTCCAATCGGTATAACTTACGGTAGGCACCGTTGATGATGTTTTCTGGCCAGCAATATATTGATAGCCGACGTGTGCATTGACGACTAAGCCCCACAAGCCTGTATCGTAATTGGCGGTTAAGTCCGGATAATATGAGCCCGAGCTATTTGAAAAGCCAAAAATATTAGTCACTGAGTAATTAAACTTTACAAACCCGCTGACCGGTCCAAACGTATAGTTCTGGGCGGCGTAAATTTCTGTGGTGTTTGGATTGGTAAACGAAGATGGATAGTTAGTGGTTGGGTAATAGTATTGGAGTATGCCAAGATCTGACATAAAGCCTTCGCCAATCAATTCCTTTTTAAAGCCGGCATAAAAATCCATTTCGATTGGCGCAGAAACGTTTTTACTATTGCCCACAGCTAGACTTGAGGAATTAGCACCAGTACCGCCATTGGAAGCAGCATCTGAAATCCAAGTAATCGATGAGTTCCAGTTACCAATATAGAAACCACTGGAATGCGCATAATCAAAACCACCCTGTATTGCGGGATTAAAGTTTGTTTGCGTAATACCCCGATAGATGTAGTTATTAGCTACGGTGACGTTGGCAGTAATGGGGCTAGTGTCGGGCCCGCTAACAGCGCCAGCAGGTTCTGCGGGCAATGGCGTTGGGTTAGGTGAAGCGGCGTTTTGGGCAAATGCATTGGTACTTAAGAGCCCCACAACGGCTAAAGCGATAGTCGATTTATGAAAAGTTTTCATTCCAACTCCTTATTCAGATTAAAAAATTAAAAATTTGCACTTCTAGCTGAGGTCAATGATCGCTCTGGGCAACACGCTTTTTTGCTTGTTTTTCCCTGCATTTGGGCATAAGCCCCAAAACCAAGCAGTACTTTTGCACTATTTTGGTGCAAATTAGACTTAAATTGCCATTTCGGCATGGTGGAGATCAATCAGTCTTAAAATAAGTTCTATTCCTTTAGCTGTGCACACCTTTAAATCGGTCTTTTTATGCAAAAACCCAATGAAATCCTGGAACAAATGCAGCGTGTTGCAACTGAAATGCAAAATAAAGTTGGCGAGGCGATTCGTAACTCGCCAGCCAAAGATTTAGAAAAAAATGTACGCACGATGATGACGCAAGGTTTTCAAAAATTAGACTTGGTCACGCGTGATGAATTTGATTTGCAAGCGAAAGTACTTGCTAAAACCCGTGAGAAACTCACA
>CAILUH010000161.1 GCA_903837335.1 uncultured beta proteobacterium
ACTTTTCCAGAAATTAAATCTGGCGTAGCTAAGGCAGAGCCCTTGTAAGGAATGTGCGTCATATTAAAACGTGCTGTGGCTTTCAGCGCCTCGGCATTTAAATGCATCACTGTGCCATTCCCGCTAGTCGCATAATTAATCTCATTCGGGTGAGCCCGCGCATATTCAATAAATTCTTGGAGATTTTTAACCGGTAAGGTCTTTGTAATGGTCAGCAAGCCAGGTGCAACTGCTACCCCACCAATTGGTGTGAAATCGGCTTGAGTGTCATACGGTAATTTTTTCGTAAAGCTGGGGGCAACTGAATGTGTACTGCCCGTAGACAAGAGCAAGGTATAGCCATCAGGCGCAGCGCGTGCCACGATATTTGAGCCAATTGAACCACCTGCTCCCGGATGGTTATCGACGATGACCGACTGACCCAAGCGTTGGGATAATTTCTGCGCCAACATGCGCCCTAGCGAATCGGTAGCCCCTGCAGGTGGAAAAGGAATAATTAAGGTTATTTGACGATTGGGATAGGCTAGTTCTTTAGTCTGAGCTACTACATTGGTGGCACTTAGGATGAAGCTGAAAACGAGCCCAGTCAATGGTATTAATCTGCAGAGAATGAGCTTCAATGGCATTTAATGGTTCCTAAAGGGGTGAGTTCGATTGGGTAATTTGGATTCGATTCAGTTGATTTTTTATTGCCGGTATGCGCAAGGCTAGCAATAAGATAATAACGCCCAGGTAAATCGAGACGACTGAAAAGTTATTTTTACCCGCCTTATCCCACCAATAATGCAAAATTGCCGTGCCTGCAATCACATAAACCAGACGGTGTAATAAAGCCCAGCGGCGCCCTAGTTTACGCTGTGACCACTGATTTGACGTGAGTGCCAATGGAATCAGCAATACAAAACTAATAAACCCCATAGTGATAAAGGGGCGTTTAATGACATCTTTGATCATTGCTGCGAGGTTGAAATCTTGGTCTAACCAAAGCCAAATTAAAAAATGTAAACAAGCATAAAAAAACACGAATAGCCCAAGCATGCGACGCACGCGTATCCAACCGCTCCAACCAGTAATTAAGCGCAGCGGTGTCATGCATAAAGTAAGGCAAAATAAAACGAGGGTCCAAGTTCCCGTCGACCGAGTAATAAACTCAATTGGGTTAGCGCCTAATTGATCGCTGTAAGCAAAATAAAAAAGTCGCACTAGCGGAATCAGTGCCAACAAAAAAACCAGGGATTTGAACCCCTTTAAAAAACCCGTTTGGTTAATAGAATTTTTTAAGGTCCATACCTGCATACAAGCTCGCAACCTGATTGCTATAACCATTAAACATTTCAGTTTTTATTTTGGGCGCAAAAAAACCTCGGCCATCGCCGATCCGGCGCTCAGTAGCTTGGCTCCAGCGGGGATGATCAACATTCGGGTTCACGTTGGAATAAAAGCCATATTCACTTGGGGCCGACATATTCCAGCTTGTCGGTGGCTGCTGATCGGTTAAGCGAATTTTAACGATTGACTTAGCGCTTTTAAAACCATACTTCCAAGGAATAACCATGCGTACTGGGGCACCATTTTGCTTTGGTAAGGCCTCACCATATAAACCAAAAGTCAGTAAGGCCAAGGGGTTCATTGCCTCATCTAGGCGTAGGCCCTCTCGATAAGGCCAATTTAATACTGATGAATTAACGCCGGGCATTTGCTTGCGGTCTGCTAGTGAAATAAATTCGACATATTTGGCTGCGCTAGTAGGCTCAACTAGGTTGAGCAGTTTAGATAAAGAATAGCCATCCCACGGAATTACCATCGACCAGCCTTCAACACAGCGCATGCGATAAATACGCTCTTCCATTGGCGCCAATTTCAGCAAAGCATCAATATCAAACGTCTGCGGTTTTTTGACTAGACCCTCTACAGTAACCGTCCATGGTCTAGTTTCCAAGCTTTTAGCAGTTTCGTGAGGCTGGGCTTTATCGGTACCAAACTCATAAAAATTATTATAAGTAGTGACATCTTTATAAGCCGATAGTGTTTCGGTAGTCGAATAGCTTGAAGGCATGGTTTTTAATTTAACC
>CAILUH010000162.1 GCA_903837335.1 uncultured beta proteobacterium
CTTGTCGATCCATTGCTAAGATTTCTTCATAATGGCCTCGTTCCTTAACGGCATAGTTAAATTTTCTTAAGTGAAAATTTAACTTCGATAAAGGATAAATAACCGCAAAGAGGGTTAAGAGCGCTAGCCAAAAACGATCTACAAATACGCCCAGCCAGTAAGGTAAGTAATTAATTGCATGGGGTGGTCCATTATTATAAAATTTCCTAGCCACCGGGCTCAACGGTATAGATGGGTCAACATAAGCTGGAAACTGATTTCTTTTAGCAAAAAATAATAATTGCGAGTTTTGAATTGTATTTTTCATCGCCAATAATAAAGCCAGCTGTAGATCAGGGTGCATATCGCGGCGCACTGCTAATGTCGAAGTAGTGGCAATTAAGGAAATTTTTTCGGGAGGAAAATTTTCCAAAATATTAATTGATCCAGCAGGTATATCTACCGCGTCAAAAAAATAAAACTTTTTTTCATAAGCTGCTGAATTTTTAAAGTTAAAAAGTTTAATGCCGGGGGTACGAATCAATTTTTGAACTGGTAAATCAACAATCGTAGAAACAAAAATAAATACATCTAATTTTTTATCTAAAAACTGCTTTAAATTACTCTCAATTGAAGCCGCTTGAAAATGATTATCTTCATTAACTCGAATGCCATTAATTGCAAATAATTTTTCAGTTAAAGCATAAGACCCGCTTTTCGGTGGTCCAACCCCAACTTTAAAGCGCGCAAAATCTTTAACATCCGTAATTTTTCCGGTACGCTTTTCATGGTAGAAAATCCAAATAGGCTCATAGGTTATGCTGCCTAGCGAGTAAATTCCTGCTATTTGTTCATTGGATAATGCTGAACCATAAGTTAGGCCAGCAGTAACCATACTCTGTGGATTATCTAATTTTTCAACGTTATCAATTGCCCCATCGCTGGCTACAACGTTAAGACTAATCCCATGATCCTTTAAATCCGGCGCAATGTTTTCGGCAAATTGATACCAATCTCCCCCTTTAAAGGCGGTTGATATAGTGATGTTTTTTTCAGGAAAAGGCTTGAGGTAATAAATCAGGCCAGTAAAAATGAGCAGCAAAAGAAGCACTATGAGCTTTAACTCAATAAGCGCCTCTTTTATTGCAATTAATTCATGTTTTACTACCAGCTTTAGGTATTCAAGGGTTTTCATGCATACCCAAGCGGTAATTTATAAAAGATCTTAACTGCCTTGGGTAATCTTGCGGCCATTGAGTGGCTGTAAGGGTCGGGCATTCATCTTAAATACTTTCTTGAAGGCATTTAGCTGATCTTTTGATAATTCAATTGGCGCCTTAAGAATATAAAAGCTAACTCCTTCGCTGCAAGGAGGTGTCGTTAAAGAACCCGAATAACTGTAATAAGCTAGTGAACTTGGCAATATGCTAGTAGCATCGAAATTACTTTTCAGCGCAACTTTACCTTCTTTTGCGGGCATATTTGCAAAGACTTCTTTTAGGCTTTTATTTTCGCTACCTTCATTAAATAAAACACCAATTACTGCTAACTTGCCGTCGGCACTTTTGTGAACCAAATGGGCATTGATTGGGAAACCTTTGCCATCAATTTTTTCTTCGGCGGGGGTGTGAAAATGCAATTGCAAAATCTTATAATCGACCCCGCCTAACATCGCAGAGCCACCATCAGCTAGCGCAACTTGAATAGTATGGCCATTATTAATAATCTCACCAGCCGAGGCTTTATATTTGGTAGTAATAGGCGCAGTAACTGCAGTAGCTGATTTAGATGGAATATCAATTGGCGCTTGCATCTGACCAACTTTACAAGTAGCAAACTCTTTCTCAAGCGAGCCCCAATTACTTGGCCCTACTTTGCCTTCATAGCCCCATTGCACTGCGCCTTCAGCAAAACAGGCCCCAGAAAGCAGAGCAAGGGCTAGACTAGCAAAAAAAGTATGTTTGGCCTTACTTAAATTAATTAAATTTATGCTCATTTTTTCTGATCCCTTTTAAAAGTTTTAATTTATATAAAAATCCACCAGAACATTAACATAATTTAGAGACAAATGTTTACCCGTAATTCATTTTTAAAAGGCCCACAAGCCTCAAACCAAAGTCTTAATCCACCTGAAAAGTCTTAATCCACCTGAATATTGGCTTTTTTAGCAATTGCTGAATATTTTTTTGCCTCTTTTTCTATAAATTGGGCAAATTCTTGGGGATTTTTAGATGCAGGCTCATCACCCACCGAGGCTAGTTTCTTAATTAAAACAGGGTCAGATAGGGTCTCGTTGACTGCCTGATAAATCGTATTGGCTAGGTTAGCCGGTAAATTTTTGGGGCCAAATAACCCAACCCAGACGGTTACTTCAAAATTTGGAAAGCCGCTCTCTTGCATGGTTGGAATATCAGCTAATTCAGCGGGTCTTTTGCTACCGGTAGTGGCAATTGCCTTAAGCTTGCCCGCCTTAATTAAAGGCAAAGGGTTAGAGATATTGGTAGAGGTATAGAGCACGTCATTACCAACAATCGCGGCTACTGATGGTGGGCCACCTTGAAATGGCACATGAGTGGCGCCACTATTGCCTTCAATACTGATCATTTCGCCTGATAAATGCACCAAGGTGCCAATTCCAGTGGAAGAGTAATTGGCTTTTCCTGGATTGTTCTTAATATAGGCCACCAAATCACGGGCATTTTTCCCGGGAAAGTCAGCATTCACTGCGACTATAAATGGCGCGGAAGTTAATTGAATAATCGGTGTTAAATCTGTGAGGGGGTTGTACTGCAGATTTTTAAATACTGCCGGATGAATAGCTAATTGCCCAGTTGAGGCCACAAGTAAAGTGTAGCCATCAGGCTTAGCCCTGGAAACATTACGCGAACCAACTAAACCACCTGCACCTGGCTGGTTCTCGACTAAAAAAGGTTGTTTGTATTTATTTGTTAAGCGTAAGGCAATTTCTCGAGCAGTAATATCAAGCGCACCCCCTGGCGGAAATGGCACCACAATTGACACCTGTTTATTTGGCCAATCGCTTGCTTGCGCATAGGCAAACTGCGGAAGCAGGAGAAAAAAAAGAACAGCGCAAAAATGTTGCGTGCAATGAACAGCTTGTGCGTATTTCATTTTTTTCCTTAGATGACCTTTACTTTTTCACTAATACTGATTTTCTAGCCATTAATGAATATCGGCCGACTCTTTAATCGCATCTCGTAAAATTTCCCAAGAAAAATTGCTGGCTTTTGCTGCGCCAATAATTACAGCCTCTTTTTTCGCTATCAGCTCCACAGCAGCATTAATTTTTTCAGCTGCAGCAAGAGGAATAACTACTGCGCCATGCTGATCAGCATGAATTAAATCATTTGGCTGTACCGCCATACCCGCAACAGTAACGGGAACACCAATGCCAACAATATGCACATGCGCATGGCTAGGCATCACGCTGCCAGCAAGTAATTGAAAGTT
The DNA here is from genome assembly GCA_903837335.1 of uncultured beta proteobacterium. Classification (GTDB taxonomy): domain Bacteria; phylum Pseudomonadota; class Gammaproteobacteria; order Burkholderiales; family Burkholderiaceae; genus Polynucleobacter. The sequence goes on from CAILUH010000162.1 coordinate 3,451, forward strand.
ACTTGCATTCATAGGAATATCCCGAATAGATCCATTGGTAACAACGCCCTTAGCGCCAAGGCCACGGTGGACATGGGTATTCACTTCGCCCCAAAAAGCCCCTATCCCTGCCCGTGCGCCATCCAAATCTTGCAAAACAATAATACTTGGCTTAGGACCTTCATCGACATACTTATACCAATGAATACGAATTTCTTTTTGCTCTTCTGCGCTAACGCGCGGCCCCTGAACTGCTCGCATAGTGCCTGTACGCGCATAACCAACGATCGGTGCTAAATTAGGATAGATGCACTGTAAGGCTTCTGTAGTAAAGCCTTGATTACGATAATTGGGATCAATTAACTCAAGCGCATTACAAATGGTGGGGGTATCAAACTGAGCTAATGAATCTAGTAAAGCCTGTGGATGTAAAGGCTGAGACATAGCACTCCTTTTTTCTTAACAACCTACCATAAAGCGAATATAGGCTTAGAGCAATGATCGTTTTCACCTAAATTGATTTGAGTCCAAGCAAAGAGCGCGCCTCAGCGGCTGAGGCTAATCCTCCGCCAAGGTCTTCAATAATACGCTTTGCTTTAGTAACCAACTCTGCATTACTTTGACAAAGCACACCCTTCTTGAGAAAAATATTGTCTTCTAGGCCAACTCGGGTATGGCCACCAAATAACCAAGATTGCGCCACAATCGGGAACTCAAAACGGCTAATACCAAAAGCCGACCATCTCGCCCCAACTGGTAATTGATCGCGTAAATAGAGCAGCGTCGCGGGATCAGCGTTTAAACCATACTTCACTCCCATCACAAAGCTAAATAAACCAGGGCCATCAAGCGTGCCATCAGCAATTAAATCCAAAGCTAGATTGAGGTCGCCGGTATCAAAAATTTCCAATTCAGGAAGAACCCCCGCATCGCGAATAACTTTAGCCATTTTGCGTACGTTCAATGGCGTGTTAATCACAATATCTGTAGCGCCATTCATGGTATTAAAGTCTAAAGAACAAATATCGGGTTTGAGTTTTGTAATATGCTCTACACGCTTCAATGGATGACATAAAGTAGTACCAGGAGCAAAGACTTTAGGATCATCTTCACTGGGGATAAACCGGCCACCGGGACCAGTAGTTAAATTAATGATGAGTTCTTTATTTTGCGCGCGGATTAACTCAACTACTTTAGCGTATAAATCAAACTCCATTGACTGCTTACCCGAATCTGGATCGCGCACGTGGATATGCACTGCGGCAGCACCAGCATCACCAGCCCCCAAACAAGAATCAGCAATTTGCTGAGGGGTAATGGGTAAATAAGGGGTCATCTCAGGCTTTGTTAAGCCCCCAGTTACTGCGCACGTTAGGATGGTTTTTGCCATTGAGATAAAGCCCCTGTATTTAAATATTGATAAAAAAATATGGTGAAATATTTTTAGTTAGCCCTTAAGCGATTTTTCCGCTTTATCTAAAAAGGAATAATCTAAGTATTTACCAACCCATGCATCCGTATTTGCAACCAGCGCAGGATCAATCTTGCCTTGCTCCGAAATCGTTTTTAGAATTAATCGGGTTGAAGGCATATCTAAGCGGGGTTCAGTCAGCAATACCGAGTTCAACGCCATCAGTGCGACAGGTTTCGCGCTTGGATCATTCATTTTTTTAGCAATAATTTCTGCGACTTCATCCTTCGGCTTGGTCTTAATAAAATTCATTCCTCTTAGGGTGGCCTTTAAAAACCGCACTACTGCATCAGGGTTATCTTTAATAAAGGTGGGATGAAAAACCAAGTCCAAGCTCTCTGCATTCGGTATGGGCGGTAACTGCACAATGTAATGCGTATCTTTGGCTTTAGAAACCGCTAATGCTGAAGCTGGCTCCCAGGCAATAAATGCGTCTACTTCCCCGCGATCAAGCATGGCAGCAATATCACCAACGCGACCAGGCACCTTTTGGAATTTAAGATTTTGGGTTTTTTCCACATAAAATAATATGGCATCGTGAATTGTGCCAAGCCCAGGCGTCCCAACCTTTTTGCCATTTAAATCAGCATACGATTTAAATTGCTTATGACCAACTAGCGGCGCATTGTATTTAGTAACCGAACACAGCATCGAAAATTGGCCGCCACCTGCGGCATATTGCATGATTGGTGCTAAGCCACACATAACCGCATCTAAGTTTTTATTTAAATCTAGCAGTGATGCAGGCCCATTGGGATAAGTGCGCCGATCAATTTGAATACCCTCTTGATCGTAATAACCTTGATTTTCTGCCACCCAAATTGCCGCATAGTCAACCTCAGCACCAGCCTGATCTGCTAGCCTAATCACTGTTTTTTTGCTTTGTGCAAATAATGGCGTCCCCATCGGCAGCATGGTGCCCAAAGATGCCGCAGCACCCATACCTAAAATTTTTCTACGATTTTTATTCGTATTATTCATTTCTCATTCCCCGTTTAAAAAGTGATTTTTAACTGCATACACTACTTAATCTACCTCTACTTATGATGCAAAAAAGAAAAACATCTTGCTCTTAACTCCGTAAATTCAGCGCTTAATGAATCCCGTGGTCGTGGCAAGTCAATTGGTAAATCAGCCTTAATTGAAGTGGGTTTCTCAGAAAGAATAATGACGCGATCGCCTAAAAAAACCGCTTCCTCTAAATTGTGTGTAACAAAAACAATTGTCCGTTTCAGATTTTTCCAGATATCTAATACCTCTTGCTGCATTCTTTCTCGTGTCGGCTGGTCAAGACTTACAAATGGCTCATCCATTAAGATTAAATCCGCATTTGTTGCAAAGGCTCTAGCAATTGAAACTCGCTGCTTCATGCCACCAGAAATTTGATGCGGATAAAAATCCTCAAATCCGCCAAGACCAACAATGCGAATCACTTCTGCTACTTTTTGTTTTATTTCGGCTTTCTTTAATTTTTTAATTTTTAAGCCTGTAGCAATATTTTCCCAGACGGTTAGCCACGGTAAAGTAGATGGTTCTTGAAAAACAAAAGAAATACTATGTTTTTTTGGATTGACCATTTCTCCATCTAGCAATACATCCCCTTTTGACGGCTTTAATAAACCACTCAGAATATCGAGTAAGGTTGTCTTGCCACAGCCACTGGGTCCGCAAATACACAAAAATTCATTTTCTTTAACGGCAAATTGAATATCGCCATGTACGACCAAATTGCCATATTGGTGAGAGATACCGACTTGAAGTTTGGGGTTTAAATTTGTCATAGTTAGCTTGATAAACCCTTAAAGGGTAACTTGCCACCTCCATTTAAACAAATAACGTTCAGCCATTAACAGTAATTCATTCAAAACAAAGCCAATTGCACCAATCACAATCATGCCAACAATAATTTCCGGAATCTTTAGTAATTCAGCGTAGTTCAGCATCATGCGTCCCAAGCCTTCATTAATTCCGCCAGCTAATTCAGCCGCTACAATTGTCAGCCAAGCAGCACCCATCGCCACGCGCATCCCCCCCAAGATATCTGGAAGTACGGTTGGCACCACCACATGCATTAAGGTATAAAACTTCGAAGCA